>NZ_JABURH010000140.1 GCF_014762765.1 Alcanivorax sp. | reverse complement strand
AAGGCCGCCAATGACTGAATGGATGGGTGCCCTATTCTTTCTTGCAGGTGGAAATGCCGAACGGCAGATAGACCGGACACCAGCGGGTGGTGCCAGTGAACAGCGGGATAAGACCGATAGCACCCCACCAGCTCTGAAATACAACGCCCAAGGCGATGATGGTCACACCCGCTACTAACCGCAAAGTACGGTCTGCGTTACCCACGTTGGTTTTCATGACAGCCTCCATTTTGAATGCTTATTGCTTGAGTCTGCCCTTATTCCAACTCGCGAACATTGATCCCGGTCAGGAACCCCCGCCCACCGATCTGCCAATTGATGGGTGTCCTGTTGTTGGTTGCTGGTGTGACCGGCTTCCTTTGCATGCCATTCCTCCCTTGTTTAAAGTCGCCCCCTTTCAAGAATCATAAATATTTTCATTACCTTGATTGGGGAAAACCTGTGAAGTTACTGCATGGATTGCTTGCGATTTTTCTGCTTTCTGGCTGCGTGTCCAACAACCTGGTCCAGAAAGTTCACGAGGGGGACCTGACTTCCGAGTTTGCCGTAGTGGTGGGCTCTGTGGCCAAGAACCACAATGTGGAACCCCTGCTTGGGTATGCCATGCGGTTGGATAACCTGGATAACGATGGCCATAAGTACATAGGCGTCACTGATCCGGACAGCTGGCTTTTCCGCTCCCCGGAGCCGGATTTCGAAACCGAATACAGCCAAGGCCGGCTGTTCGCCATTCCGCTTTATGCCGGTAATCACGAGATTTCCAATTTCCGGCTGCGTCGAATCAACCGTGGCAGAATCGAGTTCCGTACCGCCAGGACCGACTTCTCTCTACCGGTGAAGATTGAACCCAACCGCTACAATTACCTGGGTGAGCTGAAACTGGTGACAGTCTCCGTACCCAGTAAGCTCGGCCGTCGCCAGTTCCCGGTATGGCTGATCACCGACGAGCAGGCCCGTGACATTGCTCTCCTCAAGGAAAAGTACCCGGAAGTCGGCGTAACGGACCCGCACAATGCCGTCCCGGATCACAAGCGCAAACCAACCCCACTGGTACTTCTTCCTGCCGAGCTCGATGAACTGGTGGAAAAAGGCGTGATAATTGAACTGGGGGAAGCGCTAGAGGCTGCGGAGCAAGAAGACTGAGACTATTTCAGGCATCAGGGCCCTTTCTGGGGCCCTGTTAGGCTGAACGAACAAACAGGCGGTGCGGCACACCTACCCCTACGGGTTAGCATGGCGGTGACTCACTGTGGCAGTGAGTCACCGCCATGCTTTATTTGCCAGACACCGGGAAATCGCATTTACACGCGTATGTTTCCCGGGCCGATCATTCGCTTGGGATTCATCACCGACGTCATCCCTCTCTGGCTAGGCAGCGCTTGATTCACGCCCTTTAGAGGACCTCGATGCCAGCCCGATCACGGCCTTGGCGTTGGCGACCAGGGCCGACGCATCCGTGTCGTTAGGGTGGAAGTTAAACCGGTAATAGGCCAGGAAATCCGGGATGAATTCCTTGTAATGATCGGCGGCAAAGGTGATGAACCGGCGCCAGGATTTCAGATTGAAAAGCTGGCCATCACGCTTCATCAGCACCAGGTGATACAAGGTCGACATCAGGGTAATCATGGCAAGGCTGAAGGTATAAACCATCACCCTGGGCAGGTAAGCATCGAGCCCCTTGCCGTACAGGTGCTGATACAGGTCATACGCCACCGCCTTGTGCTCGGTTTCTTCGATACTGTGCCAGAGCCACAGATTCCGGATGGTGTCATCACGCATCTCCTTATAGGTGCTGCGCATCATGGTTGCCACCAGCACCGCGGTGTAGTGCTCCAGACCCACCGTCACCAGCAGGTTCCATTTCTTCGGGAACAGGGTTTCGATGCTTTTGAGGATAGTCCCGGTCACTTTTTCCAGCGATTCCGGATCGAGATTGTACTGCTGCGCACTGATGTGGAAGGCATGGTGCTCCTTGGAGTGCATGGCTTCCTGGCCGATAAAGGCGCCAATGTCGCGATCCAGCTGTGAGTGTTTTTTTACACCGGGACGCAGGGCTCGTACGGAGCGCACGAAGTAGGACTCGCCTTCCGGGAACAGGGTGGACAGGCCGGTAAAGTAGTGCGTCAGGGAAGGTTCATTGTCACACCAGTACTTTGGCATGTCGGCGAAATCATAGTCCATGCGGCGTACCGGGAAGGACGGGGAAGCTGTGTTAACTGGGGAAGAAGACATAATTCACCTCTAGTTAGTTCCAAATAAGAACTGATTGACGGAGGCTATCCTGCAGCAAAAGCAAACTCAATTCCTTTTTGGAACCCACTTAATAATGGCCCGATATGAACGACTGTAAACGCCCAGTGTAAATGCCGCAGGCAGCGCCGATCCTGCAGCCTCAAATCCCCCTTCGCCCCATAGTTGGCACGGTTCCCGCAGTAATCAGGTGTAGCGGCCGGCTAGAAAGCCGGCAGAACTGTTTTGGTTTCCCCGACAGGGAAAGAGAGGTAACCCATGGATTCTGTCTCCATCAAAGACCTGATGTGCACCCGTTTTGCGACGATCCACCCGGAGATGCCGGTGGTGGAAGCCTCCAGCAATCTGATCAAGCTGGACATGCTGGGCAGCCCGGTCACCGACGCCCTCGGCACCCTGGTGGGCTGGATCAGTGAGCGCGAATGCCTGCAGGCCGCGCTGCAAGTGGTGTATCACAACCAGCGCGTGGCGACGGTCAAGGACTTGATGCAGAGCGAGGTGCTGACAGTGTCGCTGGAGGACGATGTGCTGAACCTGGCCCAGCAGATGCTCAATGCCAAACCCAAGATCTATCCGGTAGTGGATAGCGC
The DNA here is from genome assembly GCF_014762765.1 of Alcanivorax sp. Taxonomy (GTDB): domain Bacteria; phylum Pseudomonadota; class Gammaproteobacteria; order Pseudomonadales; family Alcanivoracaceae; genus Alcanivorax. The sequence goes on along the minus strand of NZ_JABURH010000140.1, from coordinate 2,123 downwards.
CAACAAGGTGGTCGGCGTGATCAGCCGCCGCCATATTCTGACTATGCTGGATCAGAAGCTGGCGGAGTTGAGCAGGAAAGCCGGGTAATCCGGCTTTTCTGCTCTTTTTTAGGGCGCATCAGCGGTCTTTATTTGCACTACTAAGGTGCGATTTTTCATGGGCCATTTCGATGGCTAACAGGGTTTTCCGCTTCGGCACCGCTCTGTTCGCCATGCAAGCATAGCTCCTACAAAAGAAAGGTGGTGCCTTGGGAGCATGGACTACAGCTTCTTTACCCGCCGGTTCTTGCCCTTGATCTTGCCGCTCATTAATCGCTGTAGTGCCAGGTCGGCGCTGTCGCGTTCTATGGCAACGTAGGCCTGGTAGTCGGTGACGGTGATCTTGCCGACCTGGTTGCCGGGGATGCCGGCGTCGCCGGTGAGGGCGCCCAGGATGTCACCGGGGCGCAGTTTGTCCTTGCGGCCGGCGCCGATGCACAGGGTCACCGTGGGCGGCAACATGGGCTCGCCGGCGCGGGGTTTCAGGCTGGACACCGGGTGCCAGTTGAGCGTTTCGCCCTGCAGTTCCTCGATGGCCATGGCCCGACGGCTTTCGCGTGGAGCCACCAGGTTGATGGCCAGGCCCTTCTCCCCCGCCCGGCCGGTGCGGCCGACCCGGTGAATGTGGGTCTGCGGGTCGTGGGACAGTTCCGCGTTGATGACCATGTCCAGGCTGTCGATATCCAGCCCTCTTGCGGCCACGTCCGTGGCGACCAGGACTGACAGACTCCGGTTGGCAAAGAGAGTTAGCACTTCATCCCGCTCGCGCTGTTCCAGGTCGCTGTTCAGGGCCCTGGCGGCAAGGCCCTGCCGGCAGAGCTGGCTGACCACGTCCTGGCACTGCTGTTTGGTGACACAGAACACCACACAGCTGGTGGGCCGGAAGCAGGCGATGGCGTCGGCCACGGCTTCGTAGCGTTGCAGGGGCTCTACTTCGTAGAAGCGTTGCTCGATGCGGGTGTTGTCGTGCATGGCCGCCACTTCCACGTGTTCCGGATTGCGCATGAAGGTTTCAGCCAGTTGTTTGATGCCCGCCGGGTAGGTGGCGGAGAACAGCAGGGTCTGACGGCGGGCCGGGGTCTGGCGAATCACCTCGGCGATATCATCGAAGAAGCCCATGTCGAGCATGCGGTCCGCTTCGTCCAGCACCAGGGTGTTGAGGCCGTCCAGGCTGAGGGTGCCCTTGCTCAGGTGCTTGAGTATCCGCCCCGGGGTGCCTACCACCACCTGGGCGCCATGCTCCAGGGAGCCGATCTGCGGGCCAATGGGTTGCCCGCCACACAGGGTGAGCACCTTGATATTGCCGGCGCCGCGAGCCAGGCGACGAATCTCCGCCGCCACCTGATCCGCCAGCTCCCGGGTGGGACACAGCACCAGTGCCTGGCAGCCGTAATAGCGCAGGTTCAGCGGGTGCAGCAGACCGATGCCGAAGGCGGCGGTCTTGCCGCTACCGGTGCTGGCCTGGGCGATCACATCCCGGCCCTGCAACAGGGGCGGCAGGCTGGCCGCCTGTACCGGCGTCATGGCGGTGTAGCCCAGAGTGTCCAGGTTGGCGAGCATGTCGCCACTGAGAGGCAGGGAGGAAAACAGGGAATCAGTCACGTAAGGGCCCGGGTAGCTGGAAATCAGGCGTGCAGTGTACCAACTGTTGGGCCGGGGGCGATGGATTTCAGAGGGTCTCCGGTTTTACCGGCTTCAGCGGTGGTTGTTCGCCTTGCGAGCAAGGCGCCAGCGGGGCGGAGTTTTGTCCGTATCAAAAACGGGGTAGACAAGTGAGGTGTTGTCATTCTAGTCTTGTAAACACATGTACACTTACATGTGTGCACATTTGTGCGTCCCCGATTGTATGCCTTGAGAGGCATTCCGTTGGGATTGCGTAAAACAGGTTGGCCAGCCCGCCCCGCACAGGCGGATACTGAATCCACCCTGACCCTACGCGCTACGACAACAGAACAGACAAAACGGATGATGGCGGGCAGCCCTTGCTGCCTGCCGCCAGCCTGGTTCGCCAGGCGAGCTAAACCTCACATAATGACAACGACCGAGGAACCGTTATGCGTCAACCCGCCCAGCCTGAGCCAGGT
>NZ_JABURH010000049.1 GCF_014762765.1 Alcanivorax sp. | reverse complement strand
ATGCGACGCGGGGCTTCCGGGCGGGCACTGTAGGGGGCCGGCAGCAGGTAGCCGGTGGCATCGGACAGGAAGCTCACCGTCACCTCGCCGGAATCAAAGCCGGCGGGCAACTGGCCACCAATCAACACCTCCAGCGGCGCCCCTTTCAGCAGGGCGCCCTTGCGAATCCGCAGCGGTGACGCCTCCGGGTAGTTGGGGATAAAGGCCAGGTCGGCAAACAGATCCCCGGACAGTTTCGACACCGTGGTGTTGCCCAGCAAACGGGCAATCAGCGGTACACAGTTGATCGGCGCGCCGGTCAGCGGGGACAGTGTCACGCCCCCCTCATTACAGCCTTTTACCGGGTCGGCGGCCATGGCTTCCAGTGCCAGGGTTTCACGGGGTTGGGAGTCCTGCGGATTCACGGCGAACTCGGTGTCGCCGCTGAGGGCGGTGCCGAAGCGGCTGCTCAGGGCACCATCAAGGACCAGGGTATAGCTCTGGCCCGGCTGCAGGTCCCCAGCCGGATCCACGCTGAGACGGTTGCCACCGGCCAGGGCGCTGGCCTCAACCAGAGTACCGCTGCCATCTTCCAGCCTCACGGTGGTGCCATAGTCCACCGTGCCCACATCCAGCGGCTGGCTGAACTGCAGGTGCAGGGTGGAGAAATCCATCAACGGGCGCGTGTCGTCACCGGACGGCGAAAAACGGCTGACGGTAAAGGTGTCCGCCTGCTGCTGCTCGCTGGCCGGGCCCTTGCCGGCACTGCCGGTGGTGAAGGCCAGCTCGCCACCGCTGAAACCTGCCAGGGTCATGCCATCCAGTTGCAGCCGGTACTCGCTGTTGAACGCCAGAGGCACCTGGGGAGTCACCACCAGGGAGCGGTCCTGGTCGGCCCGGGACAGCACCACACTTACCGGGCCATCCGGCCCGATCAGGGTCACGTCCGCGTCAGCCAGCGCCGGCGGTTCGGAAAACTGCACCACCACCGGTGCATGCACCGACACCCCGGCCTGCTCATCCGCCGGGTAGCTGTAATAGACCTGCCCCTTCTTGCGGGCACTGAAGTCCACCGTCTGCTCACTACCACCGCCGCAGGCGACCAACAGTGACGCGGTGACAACCAGTGAAAGTATTCGCATCATCATACTTGCCTCCGCAATCAGAATTTCAGGGTCAGGGAACCGCTGAACACGTGGACGTCACCTTCCGCTTCCAGCCGTTCGCTGGGCTGCGGATAGACGGCGGACTGGGTGTCGTAGATGTCGAACTCCCGGGCTTCCAGCTTCTGGTACTGGTAGCCGAAATCCAGGCGCACCGGGTAGGCCAGCAACCAGGGCTCCTTGAACTCGGCGGCCACGCCCAGGCCGACGATCCACTTGTCGGCATCCAGGGAGTTCACATCCACGGAGGCGTCGGAATCCAGCGGTGATTCGCTGAAGGCCAGGCCGCCATTGAAGGTAAAGGTGTCGTTGAAACGGTACTGGGCACCGACTCGCGGGATCACCACATCCTTGAAACGCAGCTGGCCCACATCGCCATTCACGGTCTGGTCCTTGATGGTGTCGCGCTCGAATTCCTCTTCCAGCGCCGACCACTCCTGCCACTCTACGCTGATCCCGGTGCGCCAGCGACCGGACTGGTAATGCAGGCCACCGCTGAGGATGTTGGGCTGGTAGGAATCCAGGGTGTTGATGGCCAGCATCAGACCCGGGCTGGAAATGACACCGGGGATCACCGCATTGGCGTTCACTTCGGTTTTGGTATTGGAATAGCCGCGATAGGCCAGCGCGGTTTCCAGGCCGTTGAACCAGCAGTCATCACCCTCGGCGCAGAAGGTGTCGCCCCAGTCCATGTTGATGCCGAAGATTGGGCGGATGGAGGGCTTGGCAGACACTTCCAGCTTTTCGTAACGGGTGTTGCCGGCCAGGTCGGTGGTGGCGGCCAGATCCGCTGACGCGTGCAGGGTGATGCGCGCGGTGGCACCCACGTCGATACCTCGCCACAGCTGGGTGGCACCACCCAGGTTCAGAAACAGCGGCTCACGGCCGTATTCAAAATACTGCCCTTGTTGGGAAGTCTGGGACTCGAACGCGAGCATTTCCTCGCCGTATTTTTCCACCCCCAGCATCAGACCCAGGTAGAGGGGGTGGTCGTATTTGGTCAGCGAGGTGAGGTCGGTCTTCATGCCGATCAGCACATGCTGGGAGGGGGAATCCTGAATCACATCACCCTTGCGCACCGGCGCATCGGCGCCGCCCAGGCTGTTGGCACGCAGCTCATGCTCGGCATGCATGAAACCGGCGGTGAGTTCGCCGCGCGGGTCCTTGGCCAGATAGGCCGGGTTGTAATAGGTGGCAGAGGTCTGGCTGTTGAACAGGCTCAGGGCCTGGGCCGTGGCCAGATCAAATGGCAGCACGCCGTAGGTGGTACCGATGTTACCCATACTGCCCAGGGCAATAGAATTCACCAGCAAACCACCGGCAACGGCGGCAGCGCGTCCCTTGAATGAAACAGACATTGTGCACTCCTGATTTCTTTTTCTGTGTCGCGGGGGTGGCGACAGGGGGATGACACCCTAGTCAGGAGTACACAGTCATTCACATAGGAAGAAAGCGGTAATCCGCGTCATTCGCGACACATATTCGTAAAATTGTTGGAAAAAGTGATGCAATTGGCAGTGAAAAGTAGCGTTGCGTCAGGCACGAATGTCCCAGAAAGTTCGGTACCGCGCCGCTCCGGGTCCGACTTCGCCTTGCCAGCAAGGTACCAACGGCTCGAGGGATCGGCTTCAGGGACTACAAAAAAAACGCCCCGGACAAGCCGGGGCGTTTTTCACGTTGCCAGGAACGCTTGCAGAGCGATCACTGAATGGACGCACTCTGGTAGCTCAGGTTGATGCCACCCGGCGGAATCTGCAGCAGCACCTTGCCGCCATCGAAGCCGGCCAGGGTGATTTCCAGATCCACATTCAGCGCCTCCTGGCTTTGCAGACCAATAAACAGACGACCATCGGGCAGGAAGTCCAGCGGACCTTCCAGCTGTACGTTATCGATGGGCAGGCTCTTCACGTTGTGCTCCAGACCCAGCGGCAGGCTAAGTGCCGGGGCATCGAACAGCAGGTCGAACTGGATGCGGAACACCGGGCCGTCCGGGGTATCCACGATAAAGCCCACCGGCGGCACGGTACGCGGGCTGTTGGGATCATTGGGATCCGCCGGCTCGTAGCGCACGCGCAAGATGTTGGGACCGGTGGCAGTGGGGATCGGTGCCAGGCCGATGTTGTCCAGATTGGTGGCTTCAATCAGCTCAGTCAGACCGGTCGCACCCAACAGGGCATCAACCACGTCCTGTGCGATATCACCAATCACCGGAATCGAGCCCAACAACCCGTCATCGGTCAGTTTTAGACCGATGACGGCAGTGGCATCCAGATTGGTCAGCGCCACGGTGGTGGGATAGATCACCACCGGTACGCCCTGATTCTCGGCATCGAAATCCAGAATCTCGGTGTTCAGCAAGCCGGTCACGTACATGATCTTGTCGCTGTCACACTGGGTGGGCGTGCCGTCGGCCACGTTGTCGAAACCACAACCGGTGTTGGCATAGGACACCAGGCCTTCGCCACCGGTGCCACGGGGCACAATGAAGGTAGCATTGGCAGGCGTGTCCGCCGGATCCAGGGTATCGCCGGTAATTACCGACTCCCCGGTGTCGATCTGGAAGTTGTTATTCACATCGGCGCTGGGCAGGTTGGCCAGCTCCTGTAAGACGGTATCCACAGCGGCTTCACCTCGGAACAGAATTTCCATGTCCGGGCCACCCTCTTTCAAACCACCGCCGAGCAGGGGTGCCGTTTGCAGTGGCAGACCATCGGCGGAGCAGATACCGGCACAGCCGGTGGCACCACCGTTACCCACCATCACGTAGCGATAGAGGGTGGCGCCGGTGTCATCCCAGGGCTGGTTCGGAGTAAAGGTGAAGCCACGTGCTTCCACGGTGAGCTCACCACTCACGTCCACCCAGGTACCGTTGTCATCTTGCTGGACCAGCACGGTATCGCCCAGCACCAGGGTGGCCGGATCCATGTTCTGGGAAAAACGCACCTTGATCGACCGGTTGGCGGGCAACCCGACGATGGGCAGCTCATCAATCACCACCTGATCCGCTTCCGGACTGAAAGACAGGCATACACCCTGGGTGCCGGCATCAATTTCTGCCTGGCTGGCAGCGCTGCTGGCGCAGGGGAAGCCCGGATAGACCGTGGACGCAAAGGGGCCGCGACGGACATCTTCGCCACCATCATCGACCACGTATTCCGGCAGGGTGAAGTCCAGGGAATTGTCCCCTTCCAGCGAGTCGAGCATTTGCAACGGGTTGCCGGCCAGATCGGTGATTTCCGGCGTGGTGGTCACCACATATTCCACGCCGTATTCCACTGGGCTGTCCGGGGTGATTACCAGGGCATTACCATTGAGCTCCCAGCTGAAGGGCTCGGCCACACCGCCCTTGGTCAGCATCAGCGACGTGCCTGCGTTGATGCTTTGCGGCTCCAGCGCTTCATTGAAGTGAACCACGATGGGCTCACCGGGCTCCATGCGGTCGGCCACATTGCCCGGCTGCCAGGACAACTCCTGACCATTGTCACCATCGAGCACCGGCACAAAGGGGTTCACGGAATCGATCGGCTGGACCGGCGCATTTTCCTGATCCAGATAAGACTCCATGCGGAAACTGAGAACACCGTAGCTGTTTTCCACACCCAACACGCGTGGCTCTACCACGGTGATGGCATCGGTGTTGAGCTGGCCATCTTCAATCAGGCCGGTGCCCACCAGCTCCAGATGCATCAGGTTCTGGGTAAAGGCGCCATTGGCGCGGGCATCGGACGTGGAGGTCGCCACGTCCATCATCAGCCGCAGCTGCTTGGGTGCGTCATCGCTTTCCGCATTGGGATTGGGAAACAGGTAACCGGTAGCATCGGAAATGATCTGTACCGTCACTTCCCCGGAATCAAAGCCCA
>NZ_JABURH010000055.1:40116-42042 GCF_014762765.1 Alcanivorax sp. | reverse complement strand
GGAATGGGCTTTCCTTGACTAGCCGCCAGCCACTGCTAGCATTGCCCGCTGTTGCGCCCACCTTCTGTCTGGACTCAAGTGCATGGATTTCAAGGCCATTTATGCTGTCGTCGAAGATGACTTCGCGGCGGTGAACCAGTTTATCAACCACCACCTGGATTCCAATGTCCCGCTGATCCGTGAGGTGGGGGACTATATCGTCCAGTCCGGCGGCAAGCGCCTGCGCCCGCTGGTATCCATCCTCTGCGCCCGGGCGTCCGGCTACAGCGGCGAGCGCCATGTGGATGTGGCCGCCATCATCGAATTCCTGCACACCGCTACCCTGCTCCACGACGACGTGGTGGATGAGTCCAACCTGCGCCGCGGCCGGCCCACGGTCAATGCCGTGTGGGGCAATGCTGCCAGCGTGCTGGTGGGCGATTTCCTGATTTCCCGAGCCCTGCAACTGATGGTGGGGCTCAAGCACCCGCGCCTGCTGGATATCTTCTCCCAGAGCACCAACACCATCTCCGAAGGCGAAGTACTGCAGCTGATCAATGTGCGCGACCCGAACACCAGTGAAGACAACTACATGCGGGTAATTCACCACAAGACCGCCAAAATGTTCGAATCCGCGGCGGAGACCGGGGCCGTGCTGGGTGCGGACGACAACACCGACTTCGTGGATGCCTTCGCCGCCTATGGTCGCCACCTGGGCATTGCCTTCCAGCTGATCGACGATGTGCTGGATTACCAGGGCGAAGCCAGCGAGCTGGGCAAGAATGTGGGCGACGACCTGGCCGAAGGCAAGCCTACCCTGCCGCTGATCTACACCATCGCCAACGGCAGTCCGGAGCAGGCCAAGCTGATCAAGGACGCCATTCGCAACGGCGGCCTGGACCATCTGCAACATATTATTGAAACCGTTCAGGCCAGCGGTGGTCTGCAATATACAGTGGACAAGGCCGCCGAACATACGCGCCTGGCCCTGGACGCCATCGCTGAGGTGCCGGCCTCCCCCTACAAGGAGACCCTGTTCACCCTGGCGCAAGAATCCCTCAAGCGGACCTATTGATACAAGGAGCCATCATGTTACGCGCTGCACTAGTGCTTGCCCTGACTGCCACTTTTGTCGGCTGCGCCCTCAGCCCGCAGGTGATTGAAGTAAAACCGGTTGCCGACGTGCAAGCTACCAACATTGGCCAAAACCAGCCGGTGCAGGTTCTGGCCGTGGATTCCCGCGACCAGGAGGCATTCGGCACCCGCGGCGGCGTCTACAAGGACACCGCCCTGGTACGCCCCGCCAATGACGTGAAAAGCGCCATTGAAGACGCCGTGCGCAAGGGTCTGCAAACCCAGGGCTTCAACGCGTTCAATCCCGGCGATGACGCGACCCGCCTGGAAGTGCGCCTGGAGCAACTGGACTATGTGCCCGAGGAAGGCTCGGTGATCAACCAGGTTACCCTGACACTGACCTTGCTGGCCGAGGCCAGTCGTGGCGATGTGATCCACACTGGAACCTACAAAAGCAGTGTGGAACACGACCTGCCGTTGACCCCGTCGGCAAGCCGTAACCAGCAGATGGTCAACGACATCCTCAGTGGCGCCATCAACCGCCTGCTCAAGGATCCGGAAATGCTGGCCTTCCTGGCGGGCAACGACCAGCCCTGATGTCCGTCAACCGTGTCGCCATCCACTATTGCAGCCAGTGTAACTGGCTGCTGCGCAGTGCCTGGTACGCCCAGGAGCTGCTGACCACCTTCAGTGGCGAACTGGATGAAGTAGCCCTGCAGCCGGGGACCGGTGGTGTCTTTCAGATCGAGGCCAATGGCCAGCGAATCTGGGAACGCAAGAGCGACGGCGGTTTTCCGGAAATCACCGAGCTGAAGCGACGGGTGCGGGATGTGGTGTGTCCGGAACGGGAGTTGGGGCACATTGATCGCAAGG
>NZ_JABURH010000055.1:0-39889 GCF_014762765.1 Alcanivorax sp. | reverse complement strand
CCCGCGGGCAATTTCCACGTTGACGCGTGGTTCGCTCCTCGAGAGGAGCTCCTACAGCGACTTCGAAACAGCTCGGGACAACATGAACCTGGCTATCGCGCCGCCAGCGGCGTCGAGCCAATCGCAAAGAGGCGGGCTACTCATTCTCCGGCCGCACCTCTACCTGCGGCTCCTCGCTGTCAAACGGCACCGCCACAGTAAACAGCAGCGGCTGGCAGCACACCTGACAGTCTTCCACGTATTCCTGCTCCGCCACCGAAGTATCAATCAGCACCTCGATGGGCTCCCAGCAATGGGGGCATTGCACGGTCACCGGCACCAGGCCCGCCATGGCTAGAGAGACTCCGGTAAGGTCAACGCTTCCAGCCACACGGGGCGCTCCTCCTCTGCCCAGGGTTCAGGCAGCCCCTGCCCCCAGACCGGCCCGGGCCAGCAGGCATCCGCTTCGAAACGGGCGATGATATGGATGTGCAATTGCGGAACCAGGTTTCCCAAGGCGCCGATGTTGATCTTGTCCGCCCCGGTTACCCGCTCCAGCTCCGCCGCCAGACCATTAACCTGTAACAGCAAGGCCTGCTGTTCTGCCAGGGACAGATGGTGCCATTCGCGCAGACCATCGCGCTTGGGCACCACGATCAACCAGGGAAAGCGCCGGTCATTCATCCAGCGCAGCCAGCACAGCTCCGTTTCACCCAAGGCTCGGGTATCGGCAGCAAGGCGGGGATGGAGTGTGGCCATTGGTGTCTCCTCAAACAACAGAACATCGGAGAGTGACGAGGCGCGAGTTTCGACATTCAAAACCGGGCTGCCTTTCGCCCCTCGTAACCCGTACCTTGCCTCTCTCAACTGGCCCTCAACGGTTATCCCGCATCATGGGCCTCTATTACCGATAATCGGAAGGGCTGCGCAACGTCCAGCGCCTAAACGCCCGGGCAAAGTTGGAGGCATCGGAATAACCCAGACTCATGGCAATCTCATCCACGGTCTTGTCTGTCTGGGTCAGGTATTCCACCGCCAGCCCCTTGCGCAGGCCGTCCAACACCTCCTGGTAGCTGGTACCCAGTTGCTGCAACTTGCGCTTGAGGGTCCGCGAAGACATGTGCAGTTCACTGGCCACCTCTTCCACGCCGGGAAAACGTCCACCACCGCCCAGGATGATCCGACGCACCTGGCCAAGCAGGGCCGGGGGCGCCTTGATGGAGGCCATCTCCTGCTCGCACTGGTCCGCCGCCATACGCGCCAGCCGCGGATCGGCAAACTGCAGCTCATAATCCAGGCGCTCCACCGGGAAGCGCATTTGATTGTAGGCGCAATCGAAATACACCGGCACCGGCATCACCGGTCGCATGCGGGCAAAGTACTCCGGCTCAGGGTAGGTAAAGCGCAGCTCACCGATAATTTCCATATCCGGCAGCAATTTCTGCCCCATAAAATGGAAGCTGGAAAACAGACTCTCCATCATCACCGGCGCCAGATCACCCAGCGCCAGCAATTCGCTGATCTGCATCACCGCCATATCGCCATCGGTAAAAATTTCCAGCTGCACCAGGGTGCTGCGGGTGCGGAAATATTTCACCGCCATTTCCATGGCCTCACCGAGGGTAGCGCTACTCATGGCAGCGTAACCAAGAAAACCGTGAGAGGAGATGGTCATGGCTGCACCCAGCTCCCAACCCAGCCATGGCTCACCACTGAGCTCCAGCCCCCGCGCCACTACCTTCTCGAAATCCTGAGCAGTAACCCGGGCTTTCGGATCCCGCCAGCAGCCAGGCTCGATGGCGGTGCCGGACAGCATCACTTCATTGGAAACACCCCGCCTGGACAACACATCCAGAAACAGAGCCAGGTATTCGGCGGAGACCGAGTACTCCGCAGGGTCCATTTTTAGTATTGTCATGGCTATATCCTGCTTGCGCCGTCCATGGCCCCAAATGACCGAAAAAAAGCAACCATAACGTTACACCCCGCCGCTGACAAGTAACTCTCGTTCACTTGTTACGGCCAACCCTGGGAGAGCACCATGTCCACCGATAACCTCAAAGACAAAACCCTGTTTATTACCGGTGCCAGCCGCGGTATCGGCAAGGCCATTGCCCTGCGTGCTGCCCGTGATGGCGCCAACATTGTTCTGTTCGCTAAAACCACTGAGCCTCATCCGAAACTGCCCGGCACCATCTATACTGCCGCCGAGGAAATCCGCGAGGCTGGAGGCACCGCCCTGCCTTGCGTGGGAGATATTCGCTACGAGGAGCAACTCCAGGCCGCCGTGGACCAGGCCGTAGAAACCTTTGGCGGCATCGATATTCTGGTCAACAACGCCAGCGCCATCTCCCTCACCGGTACCGAAGCCACTACCATGAAGTCCTACGATCTGATGCATCAGATCAACAGTCGCGGCACCTTCATGGCCAGCAAGCTGTGCCTGCCCCACCTGAAAAAAGCAGCTAACCCGCACATTCTCAACCTGGCACCACCGCTGAACATGGCGCCCCACTGGTTTGGCCGCCATGTGGCCTACACCATGGCCAAGTACGGCATGAGCCTGTGCGTACTGGGAATGGCCGACGAATATGCCGGCAAGGTGGCGGTGAATGCCCTGTGGCCGAAAACTGTCATCAATACCGCCGCGGTACAGAACCAGCTCGGTGGCGCCCCCACCGTCAAGGCTGCCCGCCAGCCATCCATCATGGCAGATGCAGCCTGGACCATTCTCACCCAACCGGTCGCCACCGCCAGCGGGCAATTCTTTATTGATGAGGAGGTATTACGTAACGCCGGGGTCAGCGACCTCAGCGGCTACCGGGTAGACCCGAATCTGGACGACGAAAAACTATTGCCGGATTTCTTTCTGGATTGACAGAAAAAAAGGGAGGGTTACCAAAATTGTCACTTGCTGCCGGGCTCCGCCAATTTCACAGTGATTTTTTTCACATTACCACCGTAACCCATTGAACAAAAACAATAAAAATATTTTTACAATGCTGGCACGGTTCTCGCTTTATTAACATCAAGCGAGAGAGAACATGCCATGAGCAAGATTCTGAGATTACGAAAACTGCGCCCGGCAACGGCACTGGAAAATCTGAACCGACTCACCGGACTGGATTTTCAAAGTCTGCCGGAGTCCCTGGTGAACCGTGACGGCACGGCCAATCAGGAACAGGACGATGAGGAAGGCAGGCTGGATTTTCCGCAGCGCGTCAGCCGTCAGGGCTGACGCGCCTATTTTTTGGACATAACGGCACATTGCCGCCATAACAATCTGCCCATGACAGTCAGTTTTACCGCAATCTTCCTGCCTGATCGATCAATAGTTGGAGATCAGTTTGTCAGAAGACTTCAGGGCCGCACCCCGACGCTGCATGAACAACTCTTCCACCACATGGGTCATGGCCGGCTCACTCAGCCGCAGGGAGATTTGCACCTGCTCTACTTCCGCAGTCAGTTTCAGACGGATGCTGCCGGATAGCAGGGCACTGCCCTCCCCGCCTACATCAGCGGTATCTACCAGCACGGCCCTGTCGGCCTTGCTGTCCATGTAACGCACTACCAACTGCACCTTCCCCGCCGACCCAGCGATGCGAACCCAGGAGGCCACGTTGAATTCCGCCTCCCACTGGCGGGCACGAGCCGGTCGACCATCTGCCCAGATCCGTGAGGGCACTTTGGCGATGAATTTTTCTATCATTATATTCTCTCTAGCCGGTACAGTCTTTTTAGCCAGTGTACGCATGAGTATAAATAACGACCATGCGGGGTTTGGCGTACTGACTTTGACGGATATCACATCCTGAAGCTTCCCTGCACCCCAGCGCATGTCCAATTGTTGGACAGTTAGTCGGCCTCTGTTCCCTCTGAGTCCTTACTCTTTATCACACGCAGCGTACTTAACCGCTGCAACAAATTCTGTTTTTACACCGGATAACGTAAAGGAACTATTGATCATGGGCGAGCTGAAAGATCTGCGCGAACAAAGTGAATCCCTGGTAAACCGTGCCAAAGAGCTGGGCAACAAGCTGTACCTGGCTGGCCTGGGCGCATACGACAAAGCGGAAGAGAATTCTGAAGAGCTGCTGAACAAGTATGTGGAAGCCGGCACTGAAGCATTTGGCGAAGAAGCCGAAGGCAAGCCCAAGGCCCTGCTGGCTGGCCGTGGCGCCCTGCTGGCTGCTCGCGAACTGCTGGACACCGCGCCAGAAAAGCGTCAGGCCCTCTACGAGAAGCTGGTAGAAGCCGGCAAGAAAGAGCGCGGCGAGAAAGCCGAAGAAACCAACGAATTCGTGCTGGCCGGCCTGGGTGCTGTTGCCTCCGCGCGTGAAGAAGGCGAGAAACTGTTCAACGAACTGGTTTCTGCCGGGGAAAAACGTAGCTGATTCTGTTTCCCTGATTCTGTTGTACTCTCCTTTGGGGCCTGATTTGGGCCCCTTTCTTTTGCCTGCTGTTTAGCGAAAAGCCATCCGTCACCCTCCCCTTTATGGCTTCATCCCACCATGTACACCCTGCCGGACAAGCGCTAGAGTCTGATAGCACCTGCTGACTCGGTCACAACGTGCCGAGAATGACTACCCCATAGCGTTACTCGAGGACACCATGGCTGACGACCGTCGTCGCAAACGCCCCACCACTGCCACTGGTCGCCTTTTCCGGCTGACCGGCATGACCACTTCCATTGCCACCCGCGTCGCCGGCCATCAGGTCAAAGGGTTGTTCCAGTCCGACATTGCCAAGGCCGCAGACCGGGAAAAACTGCTCCAGCATATCGGCAAGGAGGTGGCAGCCACCCTGGGGGAGATGAAAGGCGCGGTAATGAAGGTGGGGCAGATCGCCTCGCAAATGCAGGACATTCTGCCCAAGGAAATCAGCGATCAGCTCAAGGTGCTGCAAAATGCCTCGGCCCCCATGCCCTTCCACGTAATCCGCCGACAACTGGAGCGTGAACTGGGAGACACCCTGGACAGGCTGTTTGCCGACTTTGAGGAAACACCGTTCGCCGCTGCCTCCATCGGCCAGGTACACCGTGCCACCACCCATGATGGCGACAGCGTAGTCGTCAAGGTTCAGTACCCGGCGGTAAAGGAATCCATTGATTCCGACATGAAACACCTGCGTCGCATTCTGCGCTTGGGCAGCCTGCTAAAAGTTGACGAGGCGGCTCTCGATGCGGTGTTTCGAGAAATACGCAACCAACTCCACGAAGAGCTGGACTACCGGCAGGAGGCAGGGAACCTGAAACATTTCCGGGATTTTCATGACGACCAGCCCTGGCTGGTCATACCGCAGGTGTTCGATGCATTATCCAGCGAAAAGGTGCTAACCCTTAGCCTGGAAACCGGCATTGCGCTGGACCAGGTGGATGACGATCACGGCTTTGACCAGGCTACCCGCAACCTGCTTGGCGAGCGCCTTTTTGATGCCCTGGGCCAGCAAATCTTCCAGTTACGGGCGGTCCACTGTGACCCACACCCGGGCAACTTTGCCTTTCGCCAGGACGGCACCATCGTGATTTACGATTTCGGTGCGGTAAAACGGTTGCCACCCCAGGATGCTGACCTGCTACGGGATATTGTGCGCAGCGCACTGAATGAACAGTGGGATCACCTGGATACCCTGCTGCTGCAACTGGGCGCTCGCAAAAAAGATACCCAGGTCAACGGCCAGTTCTATGCCACCTGGATTGCCTTGCTGCTACGTGCCTTCGATGACAAGCCCTACGATTTTGGCTGCTCGGAACTGCACACCGACATCCTCCGCCAGGTAAAACGCACGCCCCTGGATCAGATGCTGAAATTCCAGCCGTCCTCACGCAGCCTGCTGATTGAGCGAGTGGTCAGCGGCCACTACTGGACGATGATGAAGCTGGGCGTCAACACCGCCTTCCGCCCCAATCTGGAAAAAGCTCTGGATTTGTCTCGGGAAGGTTGAAGATGCGGGCACCGGATGGTGCCCGCAGGCGGGTCAATCCGCGCAACCTAGAAAGCGGAACGCAAGCCTACGCTGACACCGGAAATTTCTTCCTCGTCGGTGTCCACATAACGCATGTATTCCAGATTGGCACCCAGCGTATCGGTCAGGTTGAAGTCGAGCCCGGCACCCCAGGATTCATCCTCGAAAGTTTCCGTTTCGCTGAAGGAGTAATTCACCCCTGCCACGGAACCACTGGCAGAGACTTCACCTTTTACCTTGCTGTAACCACCAATCACATAGGGACGAAGGGTCTCGCCCACCGGCGCACCCAACTTCAGGTAGCCGCCGTAAAGATGATCCATCTCGAAATCCAGAATGCCACGGGAGTCCTTGTCGAAACCTGTACCACCACGTGCTTCCAGGGCAAGAAAATCGGTGAAATCAAAACCGGCACGGATGGTAGCGGCATCAATTTTCAGGGTGTCGCTGTCAATTTCCTCGTTGTCATACTGGATCTGGCTGTAGTTACCACCAATGTAGGGACCAGCCGCAAAAGCGCCCGAGGCCGCTACCAGGGAACAGGACATCACCAGAACATTGCGCATCATCACTTTCATACAGCTCTCCTTTTCCGTTTAGTCACTATTTTCGAGACGCCGTCCGACGCACGGTTCCAGCCAATCAGGTAAATTCTGTAAAATACGTCTGAAACATGACATGCCGCATCCGGATAACAGCGATAACAGGATCGGGAATGACAAAGGGAACCGTCTCCGCAGGGCGACTGGCAGCGCTTATCTGCGCACTTTTTCTATCACTGAACAGCCACGCACTCACTCTGGCGGATCACCGCGACAGCTATGAAGCTGCGGCAGGCATGCAATGGCTGGCAGATCAGGATCATTCCCTTAGCCCGACTATGGCATTACGGGCCTTGCGCGCCGGCAAGGGCCAATTCTTGAACAATGCCTATCCTTCTCTGGGATTTCGCAACGGATTCCAGTGGTTCCTCATCTCTGTAGAGAACAACAGCACGATGCCCTACTGGTTTCTCCGTGTGGGGCGCCCCCATCTTGATTACCTGGACATCTACGTCTTTGATAAAGACGGCAACCAGATAAAACACTCCCGCATGGGCGACCGGGTTCCCTTCCACCGTCGCGAGCTGTCCCACTATCATCTGGTGACACCACTGACACTGCCTCCAGACAGCACGCACTACCTGTTGTTACGTGCCCAAGGCAACAATGTGATTGAACTGCCTGCCACCCTGATGACGCCGGCAGCCTTCAACGCCCATGACAACCGGCTTTCCCTTTTCTATGGGCTCTATTTTGGCGCAATCGTCGCCATGTGCCTGTTTAATCTGCTGATTTTCCTTTCTATCCGCGATCCAAGCTATCTGCTTTATGTGCTTTACCTCGGCACTTTTGGCCTTAACTTGTTTACCCGGGAAGGCCTGAGTTACCAGTGGCTATGGCCTGAGGCCACCCTGTGGAACCATTATTCCCTGCCCGTGCTGAACCTGGTCACACTGGCATTCTCCATGATGTTTGCCAGCCAGTTTCTGGAGCTGAAAAAACGGGCTCCGCGAATTCACCGCATACTGCTGTTTAGCGCTATCGCCCTGTTGGTCGTCACCCCGCTGACGCTGCTCAACTTCCATTTTTCCATTCAGGCGACTACTGCCATCGTGCTGCCCTGGCCATTTGTGGCCATCGCCCTGTCCCTCTGGCTGATCCTCAAGGGCTATAGTCCGGCACGTTATTTCCTGCTCGCCTTCACCGCCGTGGCCACCGCCACGGTGCTCTACGTACTGAAAACTTTCCAGTTGATGGAAGGAGGCTGGCTGCTGGAAAATGCCATGCAACTGGGCACCTTCACTGAAGCCGTACTGTTGTCTTTCGCTCTGGCTCACAGGATGACGGTGCTGAAAAGCGAGAATGCCCGCATTCAACGCGAAGCCAACGAAGTTTTGGAGCAACGTGTGGATGAGCGCACCCGGGAACTGAACAGTGCCCTGAGTGCACGTAGTGAATTCCTGGCGGTGATGAGCCACGAAATCCGCACCCCACTTAACGGCATCATCGGCACCGTAGATATGCTCAAGGGCACACCGCTGGATGAGGATCAACAGCACAATCTCAATGTGATCGAGCAATCCGGTAACAGCCTGCTCAATCTGATCAACGACATTCTCGATTACTCCCGCATCGAAGCAGGCAAGATGCCCATTGAACAGACCAGCTTCAGCCTGGCGGATCTGGTCAGCGAATCCCTGGCGCTGTTTCAGCACAAGGCCCATGTGCATTCCAATACCCTGCAGACCGAGCTTGACCAAAACCTGGGGGAACGGTGCCTGGGCGACCCGGTGCGGCTACGACAAATTCTGGTAAATCTGATCGGCAATGCGGTGAAATTCACCAGTAACGGCATCATCACGGTCAGGGCCGAACGGGATGAACACAACCCGGACTATGTCTATTTCGAAGTGTCGGATTCCGGCATCGGCATTGCCCCGGAACAGCTCAAGCACCTGTTTGATCATTTCCATCAGGGCGACAGCTCCACCAGCCGGCGCTACGGTGGCACAGGTCTCGGGCTGGCAATCTGCCGGCAGCTGGTGGAAATCATGGGAGGTGAGATTGGTGTCTTCAGCCGCCAGAACGAAGGCTCTCGATTCTGGTTTCGCCTGCCCCTGCCAGGTACACAGAGCGATAGCGGCTACCTGCCACAAAACGATGACAGCGATTTACCCAGCCTCTCCGGCGGCCGACTGCTGATCGTCGATGACAACCATATCAACCTGATGGTGGCCGAAGGTCTGTGTCAGAAACTGGGTTATGAAACGGAAGTGGCGGAAAGCGGCATGGAAGCCATAGCCGTATTGATGTCCACCCAGCAGTCGTTCGATCTGATTCTGATGGACTGCGAGATGCCAGACATGGACGGCTTCGAGACCTCACGCTCGATCATCAAGCTGCAACAGGAAGGCCGGCTGCCCTGGATACCCATTGTGGCTCTGACGGCCCACGCGGTACCGGACAAGATCCACGCCTGCCACGACGCAGGCATGGTGGCCCACCTGGCAAAACCCATCAACAAGGCTCGCCTGATGGCCACCCTGAAACAAGTGCTGCGTGATCCGGGCAAGGGCTCACGGGATCGCGCCTGACACCCGACGCGAATCAATGTAAAAGCGCCCTTTTTTTGCATCAAGTGTTTTGCTGCTTTCCTGCCTTGTATGGCGTCCGGCGCTCTCAAACATCGCTTCCCACAGTTTTTTATCAGGCCTCAAGCCTCTGGCGTTTAATCCAGCGATCCCAACAAACTGTCCACCACCCGCTCCAGGTCGTTAAGGGTGGCGCACTGGCGGGCCAGACGGCAGTGCGGCAGGTAACGGTCCATCACCGCATCACCACTGTTCCAGCGGCTCCGGGATTCCGGATTCAACCACCACACCTGTTTGACCCGACGACGGATCGCCTGCAACGTTTCGGCACCGTCCTGCAGGTAGTTGTTACGGGCATCACCGAGGATGATCACCGTGGTATGAGCGTCCAGCTCTCTTTCACAGCGAGCCTGAAACGCCCGAAACATTTCGGCATAATCAGTACCGCTACCGGACAGCCTATCCAGCACCTTCCCCACCGCCACCTCGGGAGAATAGCGAGCGAAATCCTCGGTGATTTCATCAAACCGAGAGGCAAAGGCGAAGCTGCGAACCCGTGGCAACACGTCGTTCATGGCATAGAGAAACTGCAGTAGAAATCGGGCCGCATCGCTCACCGAACTGGACACATCACAGATCACCATGACCCGGGTCTTGCGGGGCGGACGGCGACGCCAGAACAGTTTGGCCGGCACACCATCATGGCGGATGCTCGCCACCATGGTGCGGCGGGCATCGAGCATGCCCCGCCGACTGTTTTTTGTGCGTCGCTGATGCAGGCTGGCCAGTCGCCGGGCCATCCTGCGCACCAGAGCCTGCACGTCACGGAACTCCCTCAGATCCCGGAATGGCACTGCCCGCAGGGTCTGCTCACGAAGCACTCGCCCCTTACCCACGCCATGCAACAGAAACTGACGTCGTACCTGACCCGCTGCCTGCTCACGGACCCGGGCTCGCCACTGCCGTAACTGCTCCGCTCGGGCCTGCTGACGCGGGCCGCCCTGATCCAGTTGCAGCACCCGGTCATCTACCGCTCCCATGCCCATATTCATCAGCAGACGACGGGTATAGATCCCCTGCTGGGTAATCACTTCCATCTGAGTGAAATCCATCTCGGCTGCGGCTTCCGCCATCCGCTGCTGTAATTGATCCGGGGTACTGGCCAACAGGGTTTCCGCCTGTTGCTGCTCAGGAGTCTGCGCGGACGAGGGGTCGGCCGCGGGTTCCGGCATGGGCGAACCGGAATCTTGCGGGGAGTCGGAACGGGAGTCTTCAGCCTCAAAAAAACGAGCAAAGGTTTCTTCGAACGCAGACTTGTCCTGTTGCTGTTTGACCAAAGTCAGGGCCAGAGCATCATGGAAACGCTGGCGCTGCGCATAGCCCACCAGCGCCGCCGCATCCATAGCCTGACTGGCTTCATCCGGTGAAATCCGCAGTCCGGCCCCACGCAGGGCCTGAACAAACTCGGACAAGCGACGAGTTGGCATCAGCAGCCCCTAGCGCTTGCCGAGCTTGCGCAGCCAGGCAGGCAATAACTCACGGGCCAGGGTGACATCCTGCTCGGTTTTCAGCACCAGATTGAGTGTATCCGCCACCTGGGCATGCTCCAGGCTGTCTGCATGCAGTAATACCAGCGCACGAGCCCAGTCCAGGGTTTCAGAAATGGCCGGCAGCTTTTTCATGTCCTGTTCGCGCAGGTGCTGAATAAACGCCACCAGCTGCTCACGCAGTCGGGCATCCAGATCCGGCACCCGGGCAGCAACGATCTGCGCCTCCAACTCCGCGGCCGGATAAGGAATATAGAGATGCAGGCAGCGACGCTTGAGAGCATCGGACAGTTCTCGCTGATCGTTACTGGTCAGCAACACCAGGGGCTGATGCTTTGCTTTCACCGTGCCCAGCTCAGGAATGGAAATTTGGAAATCGGACAACAGCTCTAACAGGAAGGCTTCAAACTCCTGGTCCGCCTTGTCGATTTCATCAATCAGCAGCACCGCCGGCTCATCACTGCGCAGTGCATGCAACAGCGGCCGCGGCTCCAGAAAGGTATCGCTGTAGAAGGCTTCGCCCAGATCCCCCAGCCGTTCCATGCTGGCTTCCAGACTATCAGTATCAGCAAGCATGCCCCCCAGTTTGTCACGCAACAACTGGGTATAGAGTAGCTGCTTGCCATACTTCCACTCGTACAGGGCCCGGCTTTCATCCAGACCTTCATAGCACTGTAAACGGATCAGCGGTGCCTCAAGAAACGCCGCCGCCGCTTTGGCCAGTTCGGTTTTGCCTACCCCGGGAGGGCCTTCCACCAGCACCGGCTTGTGCAACTGCGCAGCCAGGTAGATCGCCAAGGCAATCTGTTCACTACAGATATAGCCCTGCCCGGCAAAACTGCGAGTAATTTCTTCGACGGAATCAATACGGGTTTTCATGGAAGCTCCTGCAACAGAGCCTCAGAGGGTAGCGCAGGAAGCGCCAGCCGGGAATGACATCCGCACAGCGGCACCATGCGGTATGTTGCCTGAAGTACGAGCCCTCAGTGCAGGGTAATATTATCCGCCAGCACCAGCGGCGCAATCTCGGCCACCTCTTCGACGATGGGTTCGCCGTCCAGGCTGGTGACATCAAAGCGGGCAGATGTCACTTCACCGTCAATCATGTCGGGGATGGCATCCAGAAAGGCATCCACATGCTCGGAGCCGAAATGGATTTCCAGCGCATCCAGATCTGTCCATTGCTGCCACACCACGATGACCCGGGGCTCATCCGCCTGCAGGTATACCTCGTAAGCCAGGCAGCCATGTTCACCCCGGGAGGATTTCGCCAGCGCCTGCACCAGCTCCAGCGCTTCTGGTTGCTGGTCTTGTTTCACGGGGAAAGAGCCTTTGACGATGATCATGGGGGTCCATTGCGCTGGGAAAACGACCATAGTACCACAAACCCGCCCCGGCTGTCCGCTCAGACACCGCCGCAGAAGCGTACTGAGTCGCCCAGCGGCACTCGCCCCACCCGGGTGCGGTTGGCCGCGATATCCGTGTTTTCATAGCCGAAACTGATACCCAGCACGATGGCGGTGCTGTCCGGGATCCCCAGCAGTTCACGTACATCATCCGGGTAGTAGCGCATACTGCCCTGGGCGCAGGCCCCAACTCCGTGGGCAGTCATTGCCAGCAACAGGGATTGCACGTACATGCCCACGTCCAGAGCCACGGTAACGCCAAAATCCCGCTCCATGCCGATAAAGGCCACATGGGGCGCATCGAACAGTTCAAAGTTGCGCAGCTCCGCCCGACGGCGACCTTCCCGGTCTTCCCGGGCGATGCCCATGTTACCGTAGAGGGCCATGGCACAATCCACCTGTCGCTCCCTGTATATGCCCTGGAAACGAGGCAGGCTCTCATAGTCCGGCGCAAAGGGGATTCCCCGGCTGACCTTGTCCACCAGACGCTCGCGTAAAGCGTTACGGGTTTCACCACTGGCCACCCATACCTGCCAGGGCTGGATATTGCAGTTGGAGGGTGCATGTTGGGCCAGTGAGAAAATCGCCTCAAGCTCTGATTGGGGTACAGGCTTGTCGAGAAAACCGCGCACAGAACGGCGCTCGGTAAGAGCATGAAAAAGGGACATGGAATCGGCAGTCATGGGTAACTCCTCTGAATTACCCGCCAGTCTAAACAGCCATGCAGAAGGGGACGATGACAGAAACGCTCAGGCTGCCTCGCCAGAAGCCTCACGCATGGCCTGACAGATCTCGTCAATCACCGGGGCCGCAAGTTCCATGTGGCCATCACAACCAGCCACACCAAGACGTCGCGCGCAGGCCGGGCACAGCACGTTGAAGACCAGCTCATCCCCTTTGCTGCGTGCAGGCAGCACAATCCAGTTTTCCTGGCGCGCCTGCTGGCCGATACGGTGATAGTAGTCCAGATTGATGTCACCACCGGGCTCGAAATCAAAGGTGGTCGGACAGCGACTGCAATTGAGCCACATGTCGTACAGGGCTGCGGCGTCGTAGGGATCCCTGGGATCAAAGGGCATCGCCACCTCCTGTGGCAAGCGGACAAGTGTTAGTGCGTATTTTTAGTGCATTTTTTGTCAAAAACCCACGAATTACGTCACATTTGCCTGCTTTTTACTCTCCTCAAAGGCCCGCGAATGGCAACACCGGGGAGTTAAAGGCGCATGCCCTGAGCCATCATCCGCCCCCCCAGGGCCATCATTTCCAGCTGCAGGCAGGCATGGTCCGCCAGCACTCTGCGAGCACTTGTCGTGTTGTCGAGCATGGAAATGCCGGCGCCAAACATGATCGCAATGGCCGCCTCCGCCTCCTGCTCCGCCGGCACCGGCTCGCGCCCCTGGGCCGCTACCGCCTGGCGCACATCCTCAGCCAGTTCATCCACCAGCAATTGCAGCTCCCGCTGGATACGCATCCGATAGCGGTCGTGGCTGCCCAAACGCTGTTGCACCAGCAGTCGGAAATCATTTTCATAGTCGTTCAGGTAACGGACAAAACGGCCCACCAGCTCTTTCACCGCCCGGGCCGGGCCAATTTCAATCATGCTGCGCCGCTCGTATTCCATGGCTGATCGCAACCGGAAACAGCAGGAGTCGATCAGTGCCAGCCCCAAGGCATCCATGTCCGGGAAATGGTTGTACAGGGAGGTGGCGGCAAGCCCGGATTCCCGGGCAACTTCCCGCAGCCCCAGACTATCCAGGCCACGCCCCCCGGCCATCAGGGTTCGGGCGGCTTCCAGAATGCGCTCCCGGGTTTGTCGCTTCTGCCGCTGTCGTGTTGTTTCAGCCATAATATTATCACTAACGAGTGTTAGTTAAATATTCCCATGAATCCCGCTCATCGCGCAACTACATACTGGTTACATAATAATCTTTGACAAACAAGTGTTAGCTGAAAGAGAATTCGCCTTACAGTTGTAAGGCAAGAAATTTGGCTCTTACCGATCTCACGGCGCATCATCAATTAGCGCTACAACACAGACTGCCTGCCTACAGCGGGCAGCAGGGAAGCAAAAGGGGAAAGCAATGAACTATTTCGTCACCGGTGCCACCGGCTTTATTGGTCGTTTTCTGGTTGGTCGTCTGCTCAAGCGTGAGGACAGCAGGGTTTTCGCCCTGGTGCGCTCCGGCTCCGAATACAAGCTGGATGCCCTGCGTCGCCGGCTGGGTGTGGACGCCGATCGTCTGGTGGCTATCCAGGGTGATATCAACGAAAAACTGCTGGGCGTCAGCAAGCGGGATCAGGATGACCTGACCGGCCAGGTGGACCACTTCTTTCACCTGGCCGCAATCTACGATCTGACCGCCGATGAGAACACCCAGCGCTACACCAACATCGAAGGCACCCGGCAAACCCTGAAACTGGCGGAGAAACTGCAAGCCGGCTGCTTTCATCATGTTTCCTCGATTGCCGCTGCCGGCCTCTACAACGGCACCTTTACCGAAGATATGTTCGAAGAGGCCACCGGCCTGGATGACCCCTACCTGCTCACCAAGCATGAGTCCGAAGCCCTGGTGCGCCAGGAAAGCAAACTGCCGTGGCGGATCTACCGACCGTCCATGGTGGTAGGCCACTCCGAGACCGGCGAGATGGACAAGGTCGATGGCCCTTACTACATGTTCAAGCTGATCCAGAAGCTCAAGGATGTGCTGCCCAACTGGATGCCCCTGATTGGCGTAGAAGGCGGCCACTTCAATGTGGTGCCGGTGGACTTCGTGGCCGACGCCCTGGATCACATTGCCCATCAGCCCGGCCATGATAGCCAGTGCTTCCACCTCACCGCCGATCGCAGTTATAACCTGGGCGAACTGATGGACATCATTGCCGGTGCCGCCCAGGCCCCCCGCTGGCCGGTGAAACTGGATAACAGTCTGTTCAACGTGGTCCCCGGCTTCGTCAAGAAAGGCGTCAGCGCCATGACCCCCAAGCTGGTGGTCAACACAGTACTTGAGAACCTGGATATCCCTCCGTCAGCCCTGCAATTTCTCACCTTCCCCACCGAGTACGATAACCAGCGTGCTCGGGAAGCGCTGGCGGGAAGCAACATCCAGGTGCCGGACCTGGAAGGCTATATCCAGCAACTATGGGATTTCTGGGAGAACCATCTGGACCCGGATCGTGGCGATCGCAAGGATGAACTACAGCCCCTGCCCACCCTGCCCGAGCGGGTGGAAGGCAAAGTGGTCATGGTTACCGGTGCCACTTCCGGCATCGGCAAGGCTACCGCACTGAAACTGGCTCGTGCCGGCGCCACTGTGCTGGTCATCGCCCGTACCGCAGAAAAACTGGAAGAGACCCTGCACGAAATCGACCAGTTAGGTGGCACCGCCCAAGCCTACAGCTGTGATGTATCTGACCTGAACAGCGTGGATAATCTGATTCAGCAGGTGATCGCCGATCACGGCCATGTTGATGTGCTGGTCAACAATGCCGGCCGCTCCATCCGCCGCTCCGTGGTGCATTCCTTCGATCGTTTCCACGATTATGAACGCACCATGCAACTCAACTACTTCGGCGCGCTGCGGCTGATCATGCAACTGATGCCGGGCATGATCGAGCGTGGCGGCGGACATGTGATCAATATTTCCAGCATCGGGGTGCTCACCAATGCGCCACGTTTTTCTGCCTATGTGGCGTCGAAAGCGGCACTGGACGCGTTCACCCGCTGTGCCTCCAGTGAACTGGCCCATGAGGGTATTCGTTTCACCACTATCAACATGCCGCTGGTGCGTACCCCGATGATCGCACCCACCAAGATCTACAACCACGTGCCCACCATCAGCCCGGCCCAGGCAGCGGACATGATATGCGATGCCATCGTGCGCCAACCCAAGCGTATTGCTACCAATCTGGGCGTAATGGGTCAGGTAATGCACTTCCTGACTCCCAAGGTCACCGAGACCATCATGAATACCGGCTACAAGCTGTTCTCGGATTCCTCCGCCGCCCTGGGTGACAAGGAAAGCTCGCCGAAGAAGATTCGCCGTGAACAGGCGGCCTTCTCACGCCTCTTCAAAGGCATTCACTGGTAAGCACGCCCTCCGGCCACCGGCTTCTGCCGGTGGCCATCTTTCTCTGTGCACTGCACAGCCACGCTATTCTTTCTTGTTCACTGCCAAAATGTACGCTTTTTTCACTAATGAAAAAGCCATACAAAATAGCCAGCCCGCTCGCAGAAAACACTGAGAAAAAAATTCAGCCCCGTGCCGGACTCTCACCTCGCCTTCACGGTGCTAAATTTTGTGACGCACCTCACAAAAAGGATTGTTTATCCCCTATGTCTATCCCAACGGTTTACTGACCCAGTCACGCAGTTGAGCCAGTAACCGCGACCCAGTAAGGAGTCTGGTCATGGTTACCCACCCAAAATCCCTGTTCACGGCCTTTTGGCTATTTGTGTTTTCCGCCCTGCTGGCAAGTTGCGGCGGTGGCGGCAGTTCCAGTAACGGCCTCACCGCCGACGCACGATCGGCAACCAGCAAGATCGACCCCAGCGAACCCTGTCGCACCCTGTTCGCCGGGCAGACTATCGATGTGGGCACCGTCTGCCTGGAAACGGATGCCCACTTCCTCTACATCACCTACGAAACCACCGGCGGTTGGCTGCTCAATGAAGTCCACCTGTTCGTGGGAGAATCCCTGGATGACATGCCGCAAACCAATAACGGCAGCCCGATTCCCGGCCAGTTTCCCTACGTCGCCGAGGACCTGGAAACCGACACCTTCCAGTTCAAGATCCCCCTGGATGACCTGACCGCCGAATGCGGCGATCTGGTTGCTCTGGCTGCCCATGCCGTAGTCAGTAAGACCGACGGCGATAGCACCCAGGAGGAAACCGCCTGGGCAGATGGTGACAACATCGTGCGCAGAGGCAACTGGGCCACCTGGAGTGAATACCTGATCGATTGCGAAGATGACGATCCACCCCCTCCGGTATGCCCGGGCGCTGAAACCGCCTACGGTGTTGGCGACAAGACCTTCGAAGAACTTGGCTTTGGCAACTGGGGCTGGCAGATCACCGTGCTGCCCGGTGACGACAGCAGCGTGGACCTGTATGCCGGCGCAGCCCAGCATGATCTCAGCAAGGGCACCCATGTGGGAACTGTCAGCTACACCTACGATGGCAGCGTCCTGCACCTGACCTACGAAACCTTCGAAGGCTTCGGGCTGCTCGAGGCTCATGTCTACGCCGGTGCGGAAGAGCTGCCCACCAATGCACCGGGCCTGTTTGGCAACACCCAGGAGCCGCTGGAACCCACCAGCATGCTGGACTTCACCATCCCGGTGGAAGCCGACCCGCTCTACGTGGCGGTCCATGCGGTTGTCGTGGGTACCGACTGTGAGCCCGAAGAGGAGGATCCACCCGCAGAGGAGACCGAGCAATAACCGGCGAACCGCAGCCCCGTCACTCAAAGTCGGGGCTGCCATCAATCTGAAGAAGCATAAAGAAAGGCCCCGGAGACCGGGGCCAAAGAGTTTCCGGAGACAACCGGAAGCATACGCAGCGGGATCATATCCCGCTGCTATCCTCTCTCCTTACCGCCCCCCTCGCCTTGATCGACATCAAGGTTTTTGTCCGCAACCACAATCGGTGGCTGTCATTGAAGACAAGCACGCGGTCTTGTGCCGGCTACACTGAAGCCATGGGACAATTCACACTTCGCCAACACCCCACCGCCATCGCCCTGTGCCGCGCCCTGTTTCCGGCCGGGAAGACATTGCCGGCGGCAGATTCCGACGCCCTCCTCGGCAAGATGGATGCGCAACTTACCGGTCATCCAGCCCTGCAACGCAGCCTGAAAGCCGGCTTGCTGTGGCTCGACAACCGTCATCGTCTGGTGCGGGGCCGCGCCTTTCGGCGCGCCAGCCTGAAACAGCAACAACTTTTTCTCGACAAACTGGCCGCCACCCCGGTATCCGGCAAACTGCTGCGCCTGCTGGCTCTCCCCTTCAAGGCCGCCTATGTGCTGGATGAGAAGGTGGAGCAGGCTACCGGCTGCCGGGAACCGGTGCAGCTGCCCGCCCAGATTGAAACCTTCCGATGGCAGCAGCAGATAACCGCTGCCAGGGACTGCGAAGAGGATATGACCCTGGAAGCGGACGTGGTGATCCTGGGCAGCGGCGCAGGAGGTGCCGCGGCGGCCTACGAACTGGCCTGCCACGGCCTGGCCGTGGTGATCATCGAGGAAGGCGAGTACTACGATCGCAGCCACTTCAACGGCAAACTCACCGAGGTGATTCCCAAGCTCTACCGCAGCTGGGGGGCCACCGTGGCCACCGGCAACGCCATTATCCCGGTGCCGGTGGGCTGCAACGTGGGCGGTACCACCACCATCAATTCCGGCACCTGCATGCGCACCCCGGCCTCGGTGCTGGCCAACTGGCGGGAACAGGGACTGCAGGATTTCACCGAACAGGCCATGGCTCCCTGGTTCGAGGGCGTGGAGCGGATGCTCTGTGTTCAGCAAGCCACCGCAGAGACCGTCGGCCCCATTGGCGACCTCATCGACCGGGGCGCCGGCGCCAACGGCTTCTTGCAGCGCCAGCCGCTGATGCGCAATGCCCAGGGCTGTGACGGCCAGGGGCTGTGCCAGTTCGGCTGCCCCACGGACGCCAAGCAGTCCACCAATGTGAGCTATATCCCCCGGGCCCTGGAACGGGGTGCATTCCTGTTCAGCGGCTTCCGGGCCGAACGACTGCAGCGACAGGGAGGCCGTATTACCGGCGTCATCGCCCGCGGCACCAATGCCGCCGGGCGCCCGGTCACCCTGGGCCTGACCTGCCAGCGCACCATCGTCGCCATGGGCAGCCTGTTCACGCCACTGTTTCTTCAACAACAAGGAGTGCGCAACCCCCACCTGGGCCGCCACCTGACGCTACACCCGGCGGGGGTCGTCAATGCCCTGTTTCCAGACCGGAATCTTGCCAACAGCCGCAGTATCCCACAGGGCTACGGGGTGTCGGACTGGGAAGAGCAGGGCCTGATGTTCGAGGGGGGCACGATTCCCCTGGCCGGCCACAGCCTGCTCAACCCCCTGGTCGGACAGGACTGGGTGCGTTTTACCGAAGACTATCCACACACAGCCTACTTCGGCTTCATGATACGCGACACCAGCGAAGGACGGGTACGAAGGGGCCCGCACCGGGGACTGCCGTTGATTCGCTACCGTATGAACCAGCAGGACTTTGCCCTGTTCAAACGCGGCATCCATGCCCTGGCCTGCTGGTATCTGGACGCCGGCGCCGAGGAGGTACTGATCCCCGGTCTCAATCGCATCGTGCGTATCCAGAACCGTCACGAGCTGGAACGCTTTTTGCGCTCGCCACTGAAACCCACTGACTTCCTGATCAGCGCCTATCACCCACTAGGTACCGCCCGTATTGCTGCTTCCCCCCGGGATGGCGTCTGCGACAGCGATCACCGGGTGTTCGGCCACCCGGGGCTGTACGTGATGGACGGCGCCAGCGTCCCCACCAGCCTGGGCGCCAACCCACAGGTGACCATCATGGCCATGGCCAGCCGTGCCGCCGACATCCTGGCCAGGGAGCTGCTCGCCGATATGGATTCCAGCCACACACACCCACAAGGAGAATGCGCATGACTCTAGGCCTGTTACTCAAGGAACGCATGAGCGGTTGGCTGCAACTGGACAGTCAGGGCCGCCAGCAACCCTTTGCCTTCCAGATCCGCGCCTTTACCACCCGCATCTTCAGCATCAGTGCCCCCCGTTACTTTCGTGGCACCGTCAATCTGGACGGACAGGACTTCCCCTGCGAAGGGGAACTGACCATTCATCCGAGCGGCCCCCATTACTGGCTGACCTTCAGCCACCCGGCGCTGGGACGGCTGCGTGTGGAAGGCAAAAAGCAGTACGGACGCAACGGCCTGCTGGCCTCGTTGATTACCTGCCCTATGACGGTCTACCGGAACCAGCAGGCCATCGGCCAGGCAGAGGTGGCTTACCGGGAAAGCATGCTGGCCTTTCCCTTTACTGCCCTGCGACTGGTGGACGAACAGCAGGCTTACCAGCAAGATCATGGCATCGGCTCATCACGCTGATCGTCCAGACCAAGGAGCCTCGAATGATTCCCTACTACGGCCTGCAGGCCCCGCCCAGGGGCGGTCACTACGAATCCTGGTTTGTGCGCGCCAATCACCCGCACAACCCCCTGGCCATCTGGATTCGCTACACCCTGTTCCGCGCCCGGGATCAACGTCCGGCCCTGGGTGAAGTGTGGGCGGTGTGGAGCGACGGCGCCCGGCAGCAGACCCGTGCGTTCAAGGAAGAGTTTCCCCTGGAACAGTGCCGCTTCAGCACCTCACTGATGCAGGTGGACGCTGGCGACAATCACTTGCAACCCGGTGCCCTGCAAGGGCTGCTTCAAGAAGGAAACGACCAACTGAGCTGGGATCTGCACTACGATGACGGCGAGCCACCGCTGCTGTTTCTGCCGGAGAGTTTCTATAAACGCCCCCTGCCCAAGGCCAAGTCTCTGGTCAGCCGCCCCCATATCCGTCTCAGCGGTACCCTGACCCTGAACGGCGAAACTTTCGTGTTGGACCGGTGGCCAGGCAGCGAAAATCATAACTGGGGCAGTCAACATACCGACCGCTATGCCTGGGGCCAGGTGGTGGGTTTCGACAATGCGCCGGACGCCTTTCTGGAATGCGCCACTGCCCAGGTGAAGCTAGGCCCACTGTACAGCCCACAACTTTCCATTGCCGCCCTGCGACTGGACGGGGAAACACTGCTGTTCAACAGCCTGTCCCGGGCGCTGCGCGCCAACGCCGACTACCGCCCTTTCCAGTGGACCCTTCAGACCGGTAACGGTGATACCCGTTTAAACATCAGCATGGCCACGATGGCAGACCGGGTAGCTGCCCTGACCTATTACAACCCGCCTGGAGGTAACAAGATCTGCCTGAACAGCAAACTGGCCGGCGTCACCGCCACCCTGTCCCGGCGCGGGCAACCGGAACGGATGCTGCACAGCGCCCATGGCGGCGCGTTTGACATTTTGACTGACCGCTTGCCTGCGGGGATGGCGTTGCAAGTCTAGGTATCAGCGTTATCAGCAAGACTCCAACACTCACAGCCCGGAGCAACCCCAACCACGGCGGTTATTCCGGGTCATTGCCGCCCTGCCGGGCCAGTACAGGTTCCAACGCCGGCGGAGAATAGGCCGGCCCTTTGAGCACCTTGCCGCGTTCGTCCTTCACCGGCCTACCATCGGCACCCAGCTTGCTCATGTTGCTGCGATGCACCTCCGCGCAGGTGGCGTTCAGGTCGATACCGAAGGTATGGCCGGCGCCATAGGTCACATAATTGATGTCGGTGAGCGCATCGGCTACTTCCACCAGGTCCACGCGAAAACCACTCAGCGATGCCAACTGCTCCCTGGCTGACGCCAGGGTATTGAGAAACCTCTGCTGCACCGCATCCGGTTGCTGACAGGTGGCCTCGGCCAGTTCGTGAAACTCCTCCAGCAACAGGGCCAGACGCAAACGAATGGTGGCGTCATCGGGTACCACCGGTTGCGGCTCCACCGGCAGGGAAAAGGCACGGTGGAACTCGGCCACCCGGTGAAAATTACTGGTTTGGTCAGCCTTTGCCATCGACTTCCTCCAGAAAGGCAATCATCTCACGGTTCACTTCCGCCGCCTGCTCCATCTGGATCCAGTGCCCGCACTGGTCCAGCATCACCGTGCGCAGATCCGGGATGTAGTCGGGCATGCGTTGCAGCGCTTTCTGACTGAACACGATCACCGGGTCCTGCATACCGCCAATAAACAGAGTGGGCATGGTCAGCTGCCAGTTGTCGTCATCCCGGCTTTCCTCCCAAGACGCATCCATGGCCCGATACCAGTTGATCGGCCCGGTAAAGCCGCTGTGCTGGAACCGCTCCACGTAATAGGCCAGGTCTTCCTCACGCATCCAGCGCGGTTGCTGCTCGGGGATCGGCATGGATTGCAGGAAGCCGGTGTCGTCCGGACCCACCCGGAAATCGGCGATACCATCAGCGGACAGACCGTGGAAGATCTTGCGCAGGCTGGTGGGCACATCCGCCTCCAGCTCCTGCTCCGGCAGTTGCGGCTTCTGAAAATAGAGCATGTAGAAGAAGCGATCTTCGAAGAGCCGCCGCATTGACTCGGTGGGCGCCTCCGGGGCCGGCCCGCCGTAAGGCACCGACATGCCGACTACGGCACGAATCATTTGCGGGTAGCGACGCGCCACCTGCCAGGTCAGTGCGCACCCCCAGTCGTGCCCGACCAGGATTGCCGATTCATGCCCCAATGCCCGGATAAGGGCGACAACGTCCTCCACCAGCACGCTCTGACGGTAACTATCCGCCTCCACCGGGCCACCGGTGTAACCGTAACCGCGCAGATCCGGCGCCACCGCGTGGTAACCGGACTGGGCCAGTACCGGTAACTGATAGCGCCAGGAGGCCCAACATTCCGGAAAACCATGCAGACACAACACCAGAGGGTTTCCCGGCTCCCCCGCCTCTGCCACAAAAAAATTCAGGCCATTGGCAGCAAGCTGCCGCTCACGCATAAATGCCATACTCTCTCTTCCCGATTCCAATTCAGCCAGTCAGCATAGACAACTACTTACCCAGCACGACGAAAGTGCTATTGTTAGCATATTCGCTTGATCATTGTTGTGATTCAGCATAAGCGCAAAAAGAACAAGAACTCTGCGCAACCACGGCGGTCTTAGCCGACGCAGCGCCATTCCGGACCCGTTAATACGCCCGGGGCGAACTGTGAATTTGACAGCATGGTCCGCCGCTGACAAGCGTGCAAAGTGACCGTTACGACTCAATCAGGGATGCATCGTGACCGAGCCGCAAGGACAAGCCAGCCCCACGAAGCCCTCCCGCATTGGCGGGTGGCTGGCCCCCTATGTGCCTGCTTACTTTCCAGTAGCCTGGAAGCTGGGGCTGTCCATTTCCCTGCTGATCCTGTGCGGCATGACTATTCTCGGCTCCCTGCTGCTCAACAATCAGCTCGACCGCATGCGCGACCAGGCGGACACCTTCGGTGAAGCCATTGCCCTGCAGTTGGCCAACACGGCCCGGGAGCCCCTGCTGGCCGATGACACCTTCCTGCTCAAGGTCCAACTCAACAACCTGACACGCAGTGAGAGCGTGCGCGGCGCCGCCCTGTTTGATCGCAGCGGCAACCTGGTCGACAAGGCCGGCATCTTGCCCCTGGCCGCCGACCCGCTTCAGGAACAGATCAAGCGCTGGGAACTGCAGAACGAACCGGTAACCACCTACTATGCCGCTGTTGATGTGGGGGATACGGTAGCCGGCTACACGGCCATTTCCCTGTCCGACCGCCCTATCATGGCCGCCCGGGAATCGGTGCAGGACACCATGATCAATGCCACGCTGATCATGAGCGTGATCGCCATCATCGCCTCGTTCCTGATCAGCCGGCGACTGGCACGCCCCATTCAGGATCTACTGGAGGCCACCAGCGCCATGCGCCGGGGGGATCTGAACTACCGGATTCAGGATCGCCGCAATGACGAAATCGGCGGTCTTATCGAAGCCTACAACACCATGGCCCACGGCATGCTGGAAAAAGACCAGGTGGAACAGGTGCTGAAGCGTTTTGTCAGCCCGTCAGTAGCACAGAACATGATGGCAGACCTGGACCAGGTCCAACTGGGTGGCCGCGATGTCCACGCCACCGTGGTGTTTGCCGATATCGTCGGCTTCACCCGGCTGTCGGAAACCCTGGCCCCGGATGCCATCGCCGACATGCTCAATGTGTATTTCGATGCTATCACCACCGCCACCACCTTTTATCGTGGCACCATCGACAAATATATGGGCGACTGCGCCATGATCGTATTCGGCGTGCCTGAGAAGGATGACGAGCACCTGTTCCATGGACTGTGCTGCGCAGTCATGATTCAGAGAATGGTGGAAAGGCTTAACGAGCACCGCCGAGCCCATGGACACACCACAGTAGAATTCCGTATCGGCATCAATTCCGGCGCCATGTTGGCAGGCAACCTGGGCTCGCGGGAGCGCATGCAGTACACCGTGGTTGGCGATACCGTCAATCTGGCATCACGCCTGTCCAACATGGCTGGAGGCAACGAGATCATTGCCGCCTCGACACTATTGGCTAACCCCAATATCGCTTCGCGGGTGCGCGCTACCGAGTACGGCGCCATGCGTATCCGTGGCAAAGCCGAACCGGTGAGCACTTTCCGCATCGACGGCGTTCACGCCCTGTCGGAAACCCTGATGGAACAACGTATTGCCCAGTTCCTGGCAAAACTGAATACGGAGTCGCAACGTGCGTAAGGCCGGACTGGTGATGGTCGCCCTGCTTGGGGGCTGTGCCACTCTGGGGGACCCGGAGCGCCGGGTCAGCGAGGCCCTTGCAGAAGGCAATTACGCCCGCGCAGCCGCTATCATTGAAGATACTCACCCCGCCCATGATCAATACGCTCTTTTGCAGGAGCAATACCCGGGCATCATTATGGCAAGCCACCAGTATCGCCAGCGCCTGATTCTTGAAGCCGGGGCCATGAGCCGCAAACAACACTGGGAGCAGGCCCATACTCTGGTGAAGAATCACCGTCACAAAGTGGTAGACCCTTCCGCACTGGATGAGATGCTTACCGCCCTGATCAGCCTGGAAGAACACCAGTTAAACCAGGTACTGGCTGAACGGCGACGTGCTCAGGCCCGGGCCCTGCAGGACAGTGCCGGCCTGACAGAAAAATTAAGCGGCTTTCACTTACCTCGCGCCAAACAGGAACAGCAAGAGCTGGCCGAGGAACGTCTTTTCGTAGCAAACGATCTTACACGTCTGGGGGAGTATTTCGCCCAGCGTCAGCAATGGCTGCTGGCCCGCGACCTGCTCAGCAGCGCTCACCAACTGGCGCCAGATCAGCCTCCTTCTGCGCAATTAGCCAAAGCCCAGCAAATTCTGAATGACGCCAGCCAACGAGCCCGTGCTCGACACAATCGCGCTCTGCTGTCAGAAGCGGATCAGTTGATGGCTCGTTATCAGCGGAACGGCCAGCTGGACTCATTGCTTGCTGCCCGCAGCTTCCTGAATAAACATCAGAACAACCCGGCACTGGCCGATCACCAGAAACGCCTGGAACAATGGGCCCGACGCCGCTTCAGCGAAGAGATGAATACCGGCGAGGCTCTGTATGCCCGCGGCCAGTATCGCGAAGCCTACAGAATCTGGAAGCAGGTAGCGCCGCTCTATCCGGATAACGAAGAATTGAACAAAAAACTGGAACGCAGCCGCAGGGTTCTTGCCAACCTGCGGAGCCTGCAAGACAACTAACAGGCCCACGCCTTCAGCCGACCGGACTCTCCCCTTTTCCGGCGGCAAAAAAAACGCGCCGAGACAGGCGCGTTTTTTGCTGTAATCCCCTTACGACACTATTCTTGCTCGGCTCCCTCAGCCTCAACTTCCTGTTCAGGTGCGTTTTGCCGGGCGTCATAGGCATCCCGGAATTCCGGAGACACTTTTTTGCGCCCCTCAAACACCTGCTCAAGATCCACCGGCAGCGGGTTACGCACCACTTGCTCCAGTTGTCCCTTGCTATTCAGCTCGAATTGCAGGGCAGTAATGCCCATGTACTTCTGCCGGGTCATATTCAACAGTTGTTCGTTATCCGGCAGGATTGTGGGCCGCAGAAAGACCATCAGGTTACTTTTCTCTCGCGAGTTACTGGTTGAGCGAAAGAGAATGCCCAGCAGGGGGATATCACCCAGAATCGGCACCTTGCGTACCGTCTTGGTAATGTTGTCGCGAATCAACCCACCCAGTGCAATGGTCTCACCATCGTCCGCCAACACAGTGCTTTCCAGCTTGCGGGTAGTGGTAACGATATCCGCCGCTTCGCCAACGGAGTCCTTTACCTGGGAGTTCTCCTGCTCCAGCTCCAGACGAATGGTGGATAATCCTGCCACATGAGGGGTCACTTTCAGGCTCAGGCCCACATCTTCACGCTGGATGGTCTGGAAGGGGTTGGAAACACCGGAACCGGTACTGGTGCTGGTGCCAGTGATGAAGGGCACGTTCTCGCCCACCACGATGGAGGCTTCCTGGTTATCGAGAGTAAGAATGCTGGGGGTGGAGAGCAGGTTCACATCGGTAGAAGTGGACAGGGCCTGGATCAACGCCCCCCATTTCAGGTCACCGTTGGAGTCCTGCTCTCCGAACCCCATAGTAATGCCATCCCCAAGGGCCAAACCTGACGGATCATCTGTCGCCAGAGCCTGGACGATGGAATTAATAGTGAGGCCAGCATTACCGAAGTTAATGGCACCGACACCACTTTCGTCACTGCCTGCCACATACTGAAAGCCCAGTGCCTTGCCGGTATCGCCGGACACTTCCACGATAGCCGCCTCAATGAGAATCTGTGCCCGGCGCACATCCAACTGACTAATCACCGACATGATCTCCTTCATCATTGCCGGTTCTGCGCGTATCACCAGAGCATTGAGGGATTTGTCCGCCTGAATGGACACCTTGTCACCGGTAATGGATGCCGCCGCGGCCTTACCATCGGCGCCAGGCTTGGCAGCGGAGGCCCCTTCGGCAAAATTCTTCAGTAGCTCGGCCAGCGCCTCCGCATCACCGTGACTGAGGCGTACCACCTGCACACCACCAGTGGCACTGGCAGGGGTATCCAGATTACGGATCATCTGCGCCATGCGCTGTCGGGTAATCCGGTCCCCCTTGATGATCAAGCGGTTGGTGCGTTCATCTGCCACCACAGTAACGCCGCCATCCTTGGTCTTGCCCCGGCGACCACCGGTCTGTGGGGTCAGACTTTCCAGCATTTTCACCATGTCGCCGGCAAAGGCATGCTCCAGCTTAATCACCTGTACGTCCTCGGACTCGGCATTGTCCAGGCTGGCAATGATCGCTTCCATACGGCGAATATTGTCCATGTGATCACTGATGATCAGGGCATTGGCCGAGCCCACGGCCGCCAAATGACCGTACTGGGGCACCAGCGGGCGCAGTACCGGCACCAACTCTTCCACCGGGGAGTTTTCCACCGGAATTACCCGGGTCACCAACTCTTCTCCACCGGCTTCATTCTTGCCTACCAGCGGCAGGTTGCTTTGTTTGGCGGTGGTATTGGGGACGATCTTGATAATGTCGCCGGAAGGCACTGCCGCGTAGCCATGCACCTGCAGCACGGAAAGGAATAGTTCGTAAACCTCCGCAGCGCTCAACGCCTTGGTGGAGACGACGGTGACATCCCGGGCGCGGACACGGGGGTCGACAACAAAGTTCTTGCCCGTCATGTCAGCAATCTGGCTGATGAAGGCCTGAATATCCGCATTGCGGATATTCACCGTCCAACTCTTGCCATCTTCACTGGCCGCAACCTGGGCCTGGGCGGTAAGAGCCGCTGCTGACAACAGCACCACAATCAGTGTTCGAAGTGCCGAGGCTTTGAAAAAGGACATCATAAAACCACTCACTATGGCGGATAATTCACGGTGAATTGCTGATCACCCCGCTGCACCACGATACTGGCCTGCCGGGTTTCCTGAAATGAACGCAACGCAGCCAGATCACCCTCTTCCGTTCCCAGCCCGTGGCCGTTGACAGAGAGAATGACATCATTGCTTTTCAAGCCGACCTGGCTGATCAATTGTTTGGGGGCCCGCTTACCCAATTGGTAACCTTGATTGCCACCTTCGGCCACCGGCGTCAGCCCTAACTGCCCAATAATGGCCTTGCGCTGACGCAGCATATCGTCCTCGCTGCCTTCGCTCACCGCCTGTTCGTTAGCTGGCGGCTGTACCGGTTCGGAACGAGGGCGTTCGATCTCGCTGACGCCGCCCAGGGAACTGTCCGACCAGCGCAGGGTTTCCAGGCGCCCGGCCCGGCGCAGGATCACCCGGTCCGGGTAGACCTCTTCAAGGCTGGCATTACCGGGAATACTGTCACCGATACGGTACAGCTCTCCCTCCTTGCCCTTTTCGGCAATGATGGCGGAAGCCTTTGCAGTATCTGCGGTCTGGAACACGCCGAGCAGCTCCAGGCGGAGGCGGGTTTCAGGCGCGTCGGTGGGCTTGTCTGACTGAGTGGCGGCTTCCTGCTCGAAGTTTCCGAACAATTGCCAACTGTCTACTTGGGATTGGCTCAAGCTGACAGTCTGGCCGGCGGAGGCGACCTGCAGGCGGGTTTTGCTATTGGAAGGAATCTGCTCGCTGGGTCCGTACCACAACAGCCAGAAGGTCTGGGCCAGCACAAAGGCCAACCCGATAATCAGCAAAACGGCAACCAACCAGCGCACCGGCTTGCCCCACTGCTGATACTGACCCCACGCTGCCCACTGCGACATAACTGTCCGCTCTTCCTTTATCGTTATTACCGGACTGAAGATACCGGATTTTACGGCAAATTATTGCAATATAGTGTTACTGAAACTGGGTTTTCTGCTTCTCAGCCCTGACTGCGTTTTAGCGAGAACGGTTGGGACATCTGGAATACCACATCATCCGGGCTGCCGCCCTGACTGACACCGAGCAACAATGGCCACGCGCGCATCACTTCCAGATGGAAACGACCTTCACTGATGCGTGCATGCATCAGACGCTCTCCCTGCGGATCGTTCACCCGCAGCGTGGGCACCCGGCCTTCCATGCTCAAACGCCCCTGTAACTCCGGCACAGTGGCGGAGCCATTATTCCCCCAGGTCACCTTACCTCCACTGTAATCCAGAGTGCCCTGGAGCTGCTCAATTGTGTCATCGGCAATCTGCAGGACCATCAGCACCGCATCCACCCGGCCGTCGGCGCCGCCTTGAGGAACATGTTCCGCCACCAGCGCTACCGGCAGGGACAGGCGCGCCTGCTCTACCTGCCAATCGCCCCAGTCGGCACCGACCCAGCCGGAGAGGTTCGCCTGCTGCCCCTGGTCACTGCGCAGGGCCAGTTGCGCGCCCGGCACCAGGCCGTGCCAGTCCAGGGTCCAGTCCAGCGAGCCCTGCAGCTGTTTCCAGCGCCAGCGAGCCTGCCCCTGCCACCAGCGTCCACGGGGCTCTGACAGGGTCAGCACAGCACCGCCCAGACGCACGGCAGGCACCCGCTCCACTACCACGGCGGCAGGCATGCTGACGATCAAGAAAACCAACAGGCTGACAATGAAGACCAGTGTCAGCGTCAAGGTACGAGGCATAGCGGTTCTCAGAACGGGATATCGTCGTCGAAATCATCCGCCGGGCCACTGAAGCCGCCCTGATTCTGGTTCTGGCCGGGGTTCTGATTCTGCTGCGGTGCAGCACTGCCCCCACCACCGTAGTTCTCATTCTGGTTCTGGTAACCGCCTTGATTGCCCTGGGAAGCATAGCCGCCACCCTGGCCACCACCGCCGTCACCACGGCCATCCAGCATCTGCATCTCGTTGGCGACGATTTCAGTGGTATAGCGGTCCTGGCCATCCTGGCCCTGCCACTTACGGGTACGAATGGAGCCTTCGATATAAACCTTGGAGCCCTTCTTCAGGTACTCACCGGCAATCTCGCCCAGCTTGTTGAAAAATACCACCCGATGCCATTCCGTGCGTTCCTGCATCTGGCCACTCTGCTTGTCTTTCCAGCTTTCGCTGGTGGCCAGCCGAACATTGGTGACCGCGCCACCGCTGGGCATGAAACGGGTTTCCGGGTCTGCCCCCAGGTTACCAATCAGAATTACCTTGTTAACGCCGCGCGCCATGTTTCTCTCCGTGACTCTCAGGGTCAGTACTGTTGTAGCCGGCGATACCCTGCCAGGTAAATCACCGGTTTCTCAAATGCATGTCAGATCAAGCTAATCATTGTGTCAGCTTTGCCCGGCGCTCGCGAGTCCCGCAAGTCGGGCCTCATCCAGCAGCCCGGCATCTACCTTGAGCAGGGCCAGGGCCTGCTCCTCGACGATCACCGTCTCTACCACACCGGGTACCGTCTGCAGCTCACCGGCCAGTTTCTTCCAGTCCTGGCCTGGAGCCAGCATCAGAACCCGATTATCCAGCTTTGGCAGCTCCTGCAACCCGGCCAGCACCACCAGCCATACTGCTGCCAGTAACGCACAACCGTAGAACACCGCCTCGGCGCCCACCCACTGGTAAAGGGCTCCACCCAATTGCCCGCCCACAAAGACGCCCAGAAACTGACTGGTGGAGTATACCCCCATGGCCGTGCCGCGGGTGCCCGCCGGGGCCGCACGTCCCACCAGCGAGGGCAGCAGCGCCTCGAGCAGATTAAAGGCAGCAAAGAATACCAACAGGGCCAGCACGAAGTGCCACAGCTCGGCCCCAGCCACCGCCAGAAGGATCTGTGACACCGC
The DNA here is from genome assembly GCF_014762765.1 of Alcanivorax sp. Classification (GTDB taxonomy): domain Bacteria; phylum Pseudomonadota; class Gammaproteobacteria; order Pseudomonadales; family Alcanivoracaceae; genus Alcanivorax. Next base: position 9,455 of record NZ_JABURH010000055.1, on the reverse strand, counting down.
CAGCAACACCACCGCCAGCCGCTTCACCGGCACTGCGCCACGCCGTTCGGCACGGATGATCAGCGGCACCATGGCCACGAACCCGGCCACCAGCACGCCCAGGTAGATCAGGCTGTGGCTGCGCAACCCCAGCCCAAGCCTTTCGCTGAGTAGAGCCGGCACCACCACAAAAGAGGCCGTCATGATCAGGTGCAGGGTGAAAATACCCACATCGAAGCGCAGCAATGTTTTGCTGGCCAGCACACGACGGAAACGCACTCCCACCGGCAAGGCCTCACCTTGCAACGCTCGTGGTGCCGGCACCACCATGGCCACCAGCAGGGCAAAGACGCCCATCAGCGACGTCATCCAGAACAGGCCGGACAACCCCAGCCAGCTCGCCAGTAGTGGGCCGAGGATCAGGGCCAGCACAAAGGCACCTCCCACCGACATGCCGATCAGGGCCATGGCTCTGGTACGGTGCTTCTCGCTGACCACATCGCCAATCAACGCCATGATCACACTGGCAATGGCGCCCGCCCCCTGCAGGGCGCGCCCGGCAATGACACCATGGATATGATCACTCATGGCCGCCACCACGCCCCCGGCCACAAACAACAGCAGACCGATCAGTAGCAGCGGGCGCCGCCCGAAACGGTCGGAGAGCATGCCAAACGGAATCTGCAGCAGAGCCTGCATCAGCCCGTAGGCGCCGATGGCGGTACCGATCAATAGCGGTGTCGCACCTTCCAGGGATTGCCCGTAGACCGCAAAAATCGGCAAAATCATGAACAGGCCGAACATCCGCAACGCGAAAATGGTCGCCAGATAGCCGGTGGTTTTCAGCTCTGTCCGCTGCAGAACACGGGAAGAAGGTGCCGACATGAACGCTTGTTGCTCCAGAAACGGGAGGCCGTAACGTCACGGCCGCTACAAAAAGGCGGGCAGTGTACCAGATTCCCCGTAGGGCCGGACCAGGACACAGTGCCCCACTTTGGGCCAGAGAATCGTGAAATCAGTAAAACCGGGCAATGGTAAATTGAACCCCGGTCAAAGCGGTGATAAATTCACATGCTGATCAGTTTTTTTTCTTAGGCTCCGCCTGAGACATCATGGATGGCATCGATGAACAGCCAACAACAAACTCAGCAAGTTTACGTAGTAGGCAGCCAGCAACTGCAAAATGCCCTGCTCACCGAATTTCTCGTCAAGGAAGAAGTGGCCAGCAAGAGCATTCCCTCGGTAGAGACCATCTCCGTGGAAACCCTGCGGGAATTTGACCAGAACCTGTTTCTGGTGGATTACCACAGTGTGGACGTGAACGAGGTGATCGCCCATCTTCTTGAAGCAGATCAGGAAGTGGAAAACGATGTTCTGATTGCCTTGTTTAATGTGGACAGCGACGACTCTTTGTCTCGCCTGGCCGGCCTGCCCATGGTCAATGGCGGATTCCAGCATGACTGCCCCCAGGCGCTACTCAGCAAAGGCATCAAGGCAATTTTCGACGGCGAGCTGTGGTTCCCCCGCGCCGTGCTGCAGGCTTACCTGATGAAAAGCCGCACTTTCAACAAGACCTTCTCCCGTAGCGAGGTAAACCTTACCGACCGGGAAGTGGAAGTGCTGAAAGTCATGGCCACCGGCGCCAAGAATTCGGAAATCGCCAGCAGCCTGAATCTGAGCCCGCACACTATCAAGACGCACATCTACAATATCTTCAAGAAAATCAACGCCTCCAACCGCCTGCAGGCGGTGAACTGGGCACAAGAGAACCTGTAGTAACCCCGCACGCAACACGCTCGCACGCTTTTTTGCGTGCCCGCGTGAAGCGGGTTACGTGAAAGCGCTCCTTTCTTTTCCCCTTCACACGAATTCGCCTATACTGCCCTGTTCATTTTGACAGTAGTCAGGGGTAGTTGATGGATACCATTCTGGTTCGCGGCGCACGGACTCATAACCTGAAGAACGTGGATCTGGATATCCCGCGTGACAAGCTGGTGGTAATCACCGGCCTTTCCGGTTCAGGCAAATCCTCACTGGCCTTCGACACCCTATATGCGGAAGGCCAGCGTCGCTATGTGGAGTCCCTTTCCACCTACGCCCGCCAGTTCCTGTCGATGATGGAAAAACCCGATGTGGATCACATCGAGGGGCTCAGCCCGGCCATTTCCATTGAGCAGAAGTCCACCAGCCATAACCCGCGATCCACTGTCGGCACCATCACCGAAATCTACGATTACCTGCGCCTGCTGTTCGCCAGGGTGGGCGAGCCCCGCTGCCCGGAGCATGAAGCCCCGCTGGCCGCCCAGACCATCAGTCAGATGGTGGATCAGGTGCTGGCCATGGAAGACGGCAGCAAGCTGATGCTGCTGGCACCAGTGATCCGCGAAAAGAAAGGCGAGCATCTGCACCTGTTCGAGGAACTGCGCGCCCAGGGCTTTATCCGTGCACGCATCGACGGGCGCATCTATGACATGGATGACACCCCGGATCTGGACAAGAACAAGAAGCACACCATTGAAGTCGTGGTGGACCGCTTCAAGGTCCGTGACGACCTGCAGAACCGGCTGGCGGAATCCTTCGAAACCGCCCTTAACCTGGCTGACGACATCGCCATCATTGCTCCCATGGACGGCGACGGCGAGGAAGTGACTTTCTCCGCCAAGTTTGCCTGCCCGCACTGCGGCTATTCGATCCCTGAACTGGAACCGCGACTGTTCTCCTTCAACAACCCGGCCGGCGCCTGCCCCAGCTGTGACGGGCTGGGCATGAAGCAGTTCTTTGACGAGGACAAGGTGATCAATTCCGACGAGCTGTCCCTGTCGGAAGGCGCCATCCGTGGTTGGGATCGCCGCAACGTCTACTATTTCCAGATGCTCAACTCCCTGTCCCAGAGCCTGGGTTTCGACATGGACGTGGCATTTCGGGAGCTACCCAAGGATATTCGCAGGAAGGTACTCCACGGCACCGGCAAGGAAAGCATCGAATTCCGTTACCTCAACGACCGCGGCGACATCATCAAGCGCAACCATCCGTTCGAGGGCATCATTCCCAATATGGAGCGGCGCTACCGGGAAACCGAATCGGATGCAGTACGCGAGGACCTGCTCGGCTACATGTCCACCTCCAGCTGCCCCAGCTGTAATGGCTCGCGACTGCGCGAGGCGGCCCGCCATGTGTTCATTGAAGAAACCACCCTGCCGGAAGTGGTACGGCTGGCCGTAGGCAAGGCCCATGGCTATTTCAGCAACCTGAACCTGCCCGGCAGCAAGGGCGAAATCGCCGACAAGATTCTCAAGGAAATCCGCGACCGCCTGCAGTTTCTGGTCAACGTAGGGCTGGAATACCTGACCCTGGAACGCAGCGCAGAAACGTTGTCTGGCGGTGAGGCCCAGCGTATTCGTCTGGCCAGCCAGATCGGTGCCGGCCTGGTGGGCGTCATGTACGTGCTGGATGAGCCCTCCATCGGCCTGCACCAGCGTGACAACGAGCGCCTGCTCAGCACCCTGACTCGCCTGCGTGACCTGGGTAATACCGTGCTGGTGGTAGAGCACGACGAGGAAGCCATCCGCCTGGCCGACCACGTGATTGACATTGGCCCCGGTGCCGGTGTCCATGGTGGCAGGGTCGTCGCCCAGGGCAGTGCCCAGGACGTGGCCGACAACCCGGACTCGCTGACCGGCGACTACCTGTCCGGGCGCAAACAAATCGCCATCCCCGAGCAACGGCGGCAGAACCGGGACGACAAGTGGCTGACCCTGCACGGCGCCACCGGCAACAACCTGAAGGGCCATCCGCTGAATATCCCGGTTGGCTTGTTCACCTGCATCACCGGCGTCTCCGGCTCCGGCAAGTCCACCCTGATCAACAGTACCCTGTATCCGCTGGCCGCCACCAAACTAAACAAGGCCACCACACTGACGCCGGCGGTCTACGAATCCATTGAAGGGCTTGAGCATTTCGACAAGGTTGTGGATATCGACCAGAGTCCCATCGGCCGCACTCCGCGATCCAACCCTGCTACCTACACCGGCATTTTCACCCCGGTGCGCGAACTGTTCGCCGGCACCCAGGAAGCCCGCGCCCGCGGCTACAAGCCCGGTCGTTTCAGTTTCAATGTGAAAGGTGGCCGCTGCGAAGCCTGTCAGGGTGATGGCGTGATCAAGGTGGAAATGCACTTCCTGCCGGACATCTACGTGCCCTGCGAGGTCTGCGAAGGCAAACGCTATAACCGGGAAACCCTGGAAATTACCTACAAGGGCAAAAACATCTTCGAAGTCCTGGATCTGACCATCGAAGACGCCCGGGAATTCTTCGATGCGGTGCCCTCCCTGGCGCGTAAACTGCAGACCCTGATGGATGTGGGCCTGAGCTACGTGAAACTGGGCCAGGCCGCCACCACCCTGTCCGGCGGCGAAGCCCAGCGGGTAAAACTGGCCAAGGAACTGTCCCGCCGGGATACCGGCAACACCCTTTATATCCTCGACGAACCAACCACCGGGCTGCACTTCCACGATATCCAGCTGCTGCTGGATGTACTCAACCGGCTGGCCGACCACGGCAACTCCGTGGTGGTGATCGAACACAACCTGGATGTGATCAAGACCGCCGACTGGATCGTGGATCTGGGCCCGGAAGGTGGCGACGGCGGCGGCGAAATTATCGCCGAAGGCACCCCGGAAGAGGTGGCCAAAGTAAAGGGCAGCCATACCGGCCGTTTCCTGAAACCCATGCTGAAATAGAACGGATACTCCATGCAGAAAAAATTCAAATTGTGCCTGGCCCTATCCTTTATCGCGTTTTCGCTTTCTGGCTGCCAAGCGGCACGCAGTACTTACAATTATTTTGCCTGCGGAAATGGCGGCACCTGCACAGAAAGCTTTCCCAGAGATGCTCTTTCTCAAACAGACAATATTGACAAAATTGTTCTTGCTCCCCCGTATTACGACCTGCTGATACGAGATCTTGACTGGCAGTATCGCCCTGTACCTGTGATCGAAAAGAAGCTGCCAGCCTCAACTATCGACCTACTTCAAGACTTCGGCGAATCATATGGAATTTCTATCAACTCCTTGCATGTCGACACCGAAGAACAACTGAGCTCTCTGACCAGCATTTACCACCAGGCATTTAGCGAGTCCCCGGAAATATTGGTACCAACCGGGGAGGTTAAAGATGCACTCAAATCCATTGGCAAAGCCCCGACACGTCAGGATCCGGCCAGAGATGGCCCCATAGCACTCGATAAAACCTTTTTGCAATCTGAAAGCAATATTCCGCCTTCATGTTGTATCGTATTAACACGGATTAATGGGTGGCAGGAAAGCAATAACAGCTTTAATGCTTCTGTCACAAGCGCGATGATATTCAGTGGCATGACAGGAAGCAGCGGAGCGGCAGGCTACGCCGGTGACGTTGTTGTAGATTTTGCCATACTCCGCCTCAGCGATGGCCAAACGGTCTGGTCCGCACAAACCACTAGCGCGGCAAGCCACTTCGCCATTCGCCAAGGTATGAATCATTATTTTTCCACCGTTGCGAACCTTCTTCTCGAACAAAAAACAAACGCGGCCAACTAAACCGCACCAAGATTCCGGCAAGATTAAAAGTGACGTTTCACACAATTCAATCACATGTCACTTACCCGAAGCCTTCTGCAAACAGGACTGTCATAACCCCACGCCAGACTCAACCCCGATCACACCGCTGGAGGTTGATAATGAGACGAATATGGGCACTGAAAGGATTCATCGCCACCCTGGCCATTGGCGTGGCAACAGTGGCTTGTGCAGGGCAAGGCGCCAGGGAAAAAACTACCGTAGAACTGGGGCCTCGCCCCTATTACCTGGTCGCAGACATGGACAAGGGCCCGCTCAAGCAGGCGCTGCAGGAATGCACCAGCCAGCAGCGACCGCAGCATGCCAGCGACTTCTCCATTGGTCATCGCGGGGCACCGCTGCAATTCCCCGAACATACCGAAGAGTCCTACCGTGCGGCGGCCCGCATGGGCGCCGGCATCGTGGAATGCGATGTGGCTTTTACCAAAGATCGCGAGCTGGTTTGTCGCCATTCCCAGTGTGACCTGCACACCACCACCAACATTCTCGACACCGAACTGGCCAGTCAATGCAGCGAACCCTTCACCCCTTTCGACGGCAGCAACCCGGCCAGTGCCCGCTGTTGCACCAGCGACATCACCCTGGCCGAATTCAAGACGCTCAAGGGCAAGATGGACGGTGCCAATCCCCGTGCCACCACCGTGGAAGAATATCTGCAGGGCACTGCCAGCTGGCGCACGGATCTCTACAACCAGAACGGCACCCTGCTCAGTCACCAGGAGAGCATTGACCTGTTTCAGAAACTGGGAGTAAAGATGACCCCGGAACTGAAGGCGCCCCTGGTGCCGATGCCCTATGAGGGGAATTACCGCCAGCAGGACTATGCCCGGCAATTGATTGAAGAATACCGACAAGCCGGGGTATCACCGCAGGATGTGTACCCCCAGTCCTTCGACCTGGAGGACGTGCGCTACTGGATCGATCACCACCCCCGCTACGGCCAGCAGGCCGTATATCTCGATGGCCGCGATGCGCAGGGGCTGGACCCGCAGAACCCCGGCACCTGGCAGCCCGACATGGAAACCCTGAAAGGCTATGGTGTGAATATCATCGCTCCGCCCCTGTGGATGCTGGTGACCACCGATAATGACAACCACATCGTGCCCAGCCCCTATGCCCGGGCCGCCCGCGATGCCGGCCTGGATATCATCGCCTGGTCCCTGGAGCGTTCCGGCCCATTAACCAACGGTGGTGGCTGGTATTATCAGAGTGTTCAACCGGTTATTAATAATGACGGCGACACCTTTAGCCTGCTGGACGTGCTGGCTCGGGACGTGGGTGTTATTGGTGTCTTTTCTGACTGGCCAGCCACCACGACCTTCTACGCCAACTGCCAGAAAACCTTGCGCGGCAAGCGTCGCGCACAACCTTAGCGCACGCGCACCACAACAGCACCGCCCCGTTCCGGAACGGGGCGGTCTCACCATCAAACCGGAGCATAGCGCTGGCACGCTTTCTGCTTTGCTCTAAGCACCCTGAAGTCCTGACTTCAGCCCACGTCAGCTTCTTTCGGCAACCATTCAGAGGAGTGCATGCAATGGACGCCACCACCGATCACCGCTGGCTGATGCAGTACCACATCGTCAACCTGGTTAATCAGTGCCGCCGGTTGATTCGCGCCGAGTTCGACGAAAGCCTCTCTCTGACCGACCCTGCATTGCGTCAAAAGCTGGCCCATTATGCGGGCCGCACTCGCTCCCAGGGCATGCAGCGGCTTTACGGGGAGATTCGTCTGGCATTACTGGAGTTGGAAGGTGAAGATCCTCCACAGGTGCCTGCAAACAGTTCGGCCGTGCGCCTGTACCGGGGACAGCCGGTGCATGGCAGGAACCCCGAAAACAAGACTCCCCCCGTGCAGCGCCAGCGCAAGGAGCTGACGTATCGGGGGCGCAAGGTCGTTCAGGGCTAGTACGCGGATTGGTTCATCTGATCAGGCTGAAAACTGGAAGATGCTCAGGTCCAGCGGCAGGCTTTCCCCCAGCCACATGACCAGCTCGGTATGGTCACGCAAATCATCACCACTGAGCCCATGTACAAAGATCGTCAGGCCATTACGGCTGGCCATCAACCAGGGAATCACATCACCTGCCAGGCGCCGCGGAATGGACAGCTGGCAGCTCCAGCACGGGTGTGGCCCCACCGGCTTGCGGTGCATGTGCCCCATGGGAATGTCGAAATTCTGGTGGGCGGCCTGGCATAGCGCTGCCGCCTGGGAAAACGTGGATTCATCGAAATAGACGTGCGCATGAAAGCCGTTGATTGCCATTTGCCCTGCCCCTGAGATCTACTCGGCCTCTCCAGACAGCATAGTACAAGTGTGCCGGCTTACGACAGACATAAAAAAACCGGGCAATATGCCCGGTTTTTTTGAAGCTTCGACGCTTATTCTTCGTCAGCGTCCGCCAGCTCAGGACGATCAACCAGCTCAACATAGGCCATCGGTGCATTGTCGCCAGCACGGAAACCCATCTTGAGGATACGAACGTAGCCGCCAGGACGGCTCTGGTAACGGGGGCCCAGCTCGTTGAACAGCTTGCCAACCACTTCCTTGGAACGGGTGCGGTCGAAAGCCAGACGACGGTTCGCTACCGAGTCTTCCTTCGCAAGAGTGATCAGCGGCTCAGCCACACGACGCAGCTCTTTAGCTTTCGGCAGAGTGGTCTTGATCACTTCGTGCTCCAGCAGAGACACAGCCATGTTACGGAACATAGCCTGACGATGAGAGCTGTTCCGATTCAGTTTTCTGCCGCTTTTGCGATGACGCATGATTCTGTTCCTATGTTCAGGGGCGCTTCACAGCGTCCACAACAACTAATTAGCGCAATTTGGTGTTCAGCCGGTCATCATCACGAAGGCTGACCGGCGGCCAGTTCTCGAGACGCATGCCCAGTGACAAGCCTTTGGAGGCCAACACATCTTTGATCTCAGTCAGCGACTTCTTACCCAGGTTAGGGGTTTTCAGCAGCTCAACCTCGGTACGCTGTACCAGATCACCGATGTAGTAGATGTTTTCCGCTTTCAGACAGTTAGCGGAGCGAACAGTCAGCTCAAGGTCATCCACCGGACGCAGCAGGATAGGATCAATTTCCTCACGCTCCTGCTTCGGCTCAGGCTTGGCATCCTGCTCAAGGTCTACAAACACAGCGATCTGCTGCTGCAGAATTGTTGCTGCACGACGAATCGCTTCTTCCGGATCGATGGTACCGTCTGTTTCCAGATCGATAACCAGCTTATCCAGGTCCGTACGCTGCTCTACACGAGCGGCTTCAACCACGTAAGCCACGCGACGAACCGGGCTGTAGCTGGCATCCAGCTGCAGGCGGCCAATACCGCGAGTCTCGTCGTCATCAGACTGACGGGCGTCAGCAGCCACATAGCCGCGACCCTTCTGCACCTTCAGCTTCACACGCAGTTCGGTGTCGCCGGTAATGGTACAAATCAGATGATCAGGGTTGACGATCTCAACACTGTGATCACGCTGGATATCGCTCGCGGTCACAACACCCGGGCCTTTCTTGACCAGCTCGAGAGTTGCTTCTTCGCGATCTTCCATTTTAAGGGCAACGCCCTTCAGGTTCAGCATGATGTTGATCACATCTTCCTGAACCCCTTCGATGGAGGAGTATTCATGCTGTACCCCGTCGATCTCCACTTCGGTGATCGCACAGCCGGGCATACTGGAGATCAGGATGCGACGCAGCGCAGTCCCCAGGGTGTGGCCAAAGCCACGCTCCAGCGGTTCCAGAACCACTTTTGCATGGGTCTGGTTGATCGCGTTGACCGCGATCGAGCGGGGCGTGAGAAAGTCGTTCACGGCGGTCATAGAGATCCCTCAGGCAGTCCTTACTTGGAGTACAGCTC
>NZ_JABURH010000149.1:14173-42146 GCF_014762765.1 Alcanivorax sp. | reverse complement strand
CCCGTTATAGCGATATGCCAAGATATTTCTTTTCACTATAAGGGCGCTTTGTTAGAGTGCCGCTCTCCCTCCCCCGAGGGCGACGCTTACTTGTTGAATTTCAAGCATAAAGGACGGTGAATCGGTCCCATGTACGTCTATCAGGAACATGACCAGCGATTGCTGGAAGAGCGAGTTGCGCAGTACCGCGACCAGACCCGCCGTTATCTGGCTGGAGAATTGAGCGAAGACGAGTTTCTCGCCCTGCGTCTCCAGAACGGCCTCTATATTCAACGTTATGCGCCAATGCTGCGCATTTCCGTTCCTTATGGCTTACTGGCGAGCCGTCAGCTGCGCCGTCTGGCACATATTGTTCGCACCTATGACAAGGGCTTCTGCCATGTCAGCACACGCCAGAATATTCAGCTGAACTGGCCGTCCGTGGAAGAAGTGCCGGATATTCTTGCCGAGCTGGCTGAGGTGCAGATGCATGCCATTCAGACCAGCGGTAACTGTATCCGTAACATCACCACCGATGAATTTGCTGGTGTGAATCCGCAGGAAATTGAAGATCCGCGCCCCTGGTGTGAAATCATTCGCCAGTGGTCCACCTTCAATCCGGAATTCGCCTACCTGCCGCGCAAATTCAAAATTGCCGTGAATGCGGTACCCGATGCGGACCCGGCCCTGATTGGCGTCCACGATATCGGCGTACAACTGGTTCACGATGCCAACGGCGAGACCGGGTTCCAGGTGTGGGCTGGTGGCGGCCTGGGCCGTACCCCCATGACCGGCTCCGTCATCGGCGAGTTTGTTCCCTGGCAGGACCTGTTGCCCTACCTGGAGTCTATCCTGCGGGTGTACAACAAGTACGGCAACCGGGACAACAAGTACAAGGCCCGCATCAAGATCCTGGTCAAGGCCCTGGGTGCCGACAAGTACCGCGAGCTGGTGGAACAGGAATTTGCCGAGCTGAAAAACGGCCCGATGACCCTGACCAAAGAAGAAGTGGAGCGTATCCAGTCCTGCTTCTCTGCCCCGGCCTACCAAACCGAGGATACAGCCGCCCTGGAGGCCAAACTGGCCGAGGACAAGGCGTTCAGCCGCTGGTATCACACCAATACCCGCGCACACAAACAACCCGGCTATCGTGCGGTTACCCTGACCCTGAAGAAAACCGGTCGGGTACCCGGCGACATCAGCGACGAGCAGCTGGAAGCCGTTGCCGATCTGGCGGACCAGTACAGCTTCGGCGTGCTCCGCAACAGCCACCAGCAGAACATGGTACTGGCGGATGTGGCCGCCTCGGACCTCTATGACCTGTGGAAAGCCCTGGACGCTCTTGGTTTCGCGACCCCGAACCTGGGCTTGATCACCGATATCGTGGCCTGCCCCGGCGGCGATCTGTGCGCCCTGGCCAACGCCAAATCCATCCCGGTGGCGGAATCCATCCAGCGCCGTTTCGACAACATGGATTACGTGCACGACCTTGGGCTCATCGACCTGAACATCTCCGGTTGCATGAACGCCTGTGGTCACCACCACATTGGCCACATCGGTATTCTCGGCGTGGACAAGAAAGGCAAGGAGTTCTACCAGGTCACTCTGGGCGGCCGCGGCGACAAGGAATCTCGCGTGGGCGAGAAACTGGGTCCGTCCTTCGAGTCCGACCAGATCACCGATGTGGTTGAAAACATCATCAAGCTCTACGTGGAAAAACGCCTCGAAAACGAGCCGTTCATCGACACCTACGAGCGCATTGGCATGGAACCGTTCAAGGAGCGCATCTATGGGTAAGGTAATCATTGATGGCGCCATCGTGGACAACCAGTGGCAGCGCCTGGAAGCAGACGCTCTGGAAAACGGCGTACCTGCACAGGGCAAGATCATTGTGCCGCTGGCCTATTGGCAGGAAAACCGCGATGCCCTGATCGCCCGTGGCGATGTGGCCGTTTGGCTGGCGCCCGGCGAAGAGCCCAAAGACCTGGAAGACGATCTGACCAGCCTGCCACTGGTGGCGATTCACTTTCCCGCCTTCAAGGATGGTCGTGGCTACTCCTATGCCCGTGAGTTGCGTACACGCTACAACTTCGAGGGTGAGGTCCGCGCCACTGGCGATGTGTTGCGTGACCAGCTGTTCTACATGACCCGTTGTGGCTTTAATGCCTTTGAAATCCGTGCAGACCGCAGCATCGAAGAAGCGCTGCATGGGCTGAAGGACTTCAGCGTCACCTACCAGGCTGATGTGAACGACCCCAGACCGATTTACCGCCGGGCCTGAATAACAACAGGTGCATCAACGGTAGATACCGAGCGCCGCTGGCTACAACCAGCGGCGTTTTCGCATCCAGATGGCGACACCAACGGCAATCACTCCCACCCCGGAACAGAACCACCAGAAGGCGTTCGGATCCTCAACGCCTGGCAACCCGCCCACATTGATACCGAACAGGCCAGTGAGGAACCCCAGCGGCAGAAACAATGCCGAAATGATTGCCAGCAGGTACATACGATCATTAATCGCCTCGTTCTGAACTGAAAACACCTCTTCCTGCAGCAGAGTGGCATGCTCCCTGGCCGCATCCAGATCTTCCAGCAAACGTTGCAGCCTGTCCGTGGCTTCACGGATCAACAGGGTATCCGCCGCGGCAAACAGGCTTTCGTTCTGCAGCTTGATTAGTGCTTCGCGCTGGGGAGCCAGATAACGCCTCAGGGTAATTGCCCGGCGCCGCAACAAACTCAAATGTGGCGTAAGACTGGCAGTGGGGGATTCCTCCAGCTGCAGAGCACACTCTCCCACTTCCAGTTCCAGATTCTCGATCACCTCCTCCATTCGCCAGATCAGCTGATCGATCAGTTCAGCCACCAGGGCACTGATAGATTCTGGACCCTGGCAACTGTCTAAAGTCTGTCGTACCGCCTCCACACTGAGAAGGGTACGTTTCTGGGTACTGATAAGCCCGGCCGGTGACACCCACATGCGAAGAGCAATCATGTCCTCAGGTCGTGCACCGGGGTTAAGGTTGACGCCTCGCAAATACACCAGCACACCGCCGGCCACTTCCGATGCGCGAGGGCGGGTTTCCGCTGCCGTCAGCGCAGCAATAACTGCCTGCGGAACGGACTGCTGTTGCAACCACTGCTCACTCTCTTCGCAGGTATAATCCAGATGAACCCAGTAGCCAGGTGTTTCAGCCAGTTGTTGCTGCGAGTCTAGTGGTAACGCCCCACCCTTACCCGTCAATTGCAGTGCGAATTTCAGCCAGTTGTTATTACTCATGGCGGCCAATGCCCCTGTTCCTTGTTAACCATAGAATGCGTCAGCAAGTTTCTTCAGACAAATAAAAAGCGCGGCTTAACCGCGCTTTTTTCACTGGCACTGAAATCGTTAATGGCTCAGGGCAAACGCACGACCACCCGCCCCTGAACACCGCCCTGGAGGATTTTTTCCACCCAGGCGTTTACGCCATCAAGCTCGACCTCATCCGCTTCCAGCAAAGACAGATCCGCGGGCATCCATTCGTCCGCGAGCAGCTGCCACATCTGCTGCTTGATCTCACAGGGTAACTCAACACTATCCACGCCAAGCAGGTTCACACCGCGCAGAATAAAGGGCAACACCGTCATTTCCAGCTTGGGGGATGCCGCCAACCCACAGCAAGCGGCACAGCCGCCATATTTGAGGCTTTTCAGTGCGGTGGTCAGCATGTCACCACCGACACAATCCACCGCCCCAGCCCATTGCTCCTTCAACAAGGGCTTACTGCCGGCATTCTCCAGAAAGCTATCGCGACTGAGCACCTCACTGGCCCCCAGAGACTTGAGCCACTGGTGTGATTCCGACTTGCCACTCACTGCGCTCACGGAGAAACCCAGTTTGGCCAGAATGGCCACACTGATGCTGCCCACCCCGCCGGTAGCACCAGTTACCAGCACCGGCCCCTGGTCCGGATTCAGGCCGGTATCAAGCAATGACTCCACGCACAGGGCGGCCGTCAACCCGGCAGTACCGAGCACCATGGCATCACGGGGTGCCAAGCCCTCAGGCAGAGGAACCAGCCATTCCGCCGGCACCCGGATGTACTGGCCGTAACCACCATCTGTATTCATGCCCAGGTCATAACCGGTGCAGATAACGGTATCACCCACACTGAATGGGCCGTCCGTGGTTTCCTCAACCACACCCACTGCATCAATACCCGGGGTATGGGGAAACTGACGGGTAACACCCTTATTACCGGTAGCAGAGAGCGCATCTTTGTAGTTCAGGGATGACCAGTGCACTCGCACCAATACCCCCTCTTCCCCCAGATCAGTCAGCTCGCGCTCTTCCAGTGCGGTTTCATAACCGTTCTCGGTTTCACGGGTCAGCAGGGCTTGGAAACTCATGGTCAGAACTCCTTTCAGTTACGAGTTGCAGGGGCGTCGCTGGCGGCGTGATCCATCAACGTCAAAAGAAGAAACATTTACCACAGAGGACACCGAGTTCACCGAGAAAACCTGTTTTATCTCTGTGTGCTCAATGTCCTCTGTGGTGAAATGCTTCTGGTGCTGGCTCAGTTATCGCGCCGCCAGCGACGCTCCTACAGCAAGCTTTAATCGCTAGGCATTAGTGAATCTGGCGCTGGCTGCCGCGGTGCCAGAACTTTTCCACGGCACGGTGCAGGCTGGTCTCCAGGGAGAATCCCAGCCGCTCGCCCAGCTTTCGCTTGGCTTCCCACTGTACCTGATAGAGGGCGTGGGAGCCCTGGCGCAGTTGCAACAGTTCGTCACTGGTCATGATCTCGTCCACCAGCCCCAGCTCCTTCGCCTGAGTACCAAACCAGTGCTCGCCAGTGGCGACCTTGTCCAGGTCCAGACCTCGGCGATTGTCACGAACAAAGGATTTGAAAAGCTGGTGGGTTTCTTCCAGTTCTTCCTGGAACTTGGCACGACCTTTCTCGGTGTTTTCACCCAGCATGGTCATAGTGCGCTTGTACTCTCCGGCGGTCATCAGCTCCACGTCAATGTCATTCTTTTTCAACAAACGATGGAAATTCGGGATCTGGGCTACCACCCCGATGGAACCGATCACCGCAAACGGCGCGGCAACAATACGGTCAGCAATACAGGCCATCATATAGCCGCCACTGGCGGCTACTTCGTCAACGGTCACGGTCAATTTGATACCGCTATTGCGGATACGGCGCAGCTGGGACGCTGCAAGACCATAGCTGTGCACCAGCCCACCGGGGCTCTGTAAACGCACCAGCACTTCGTCATTCTGTGTGGCCACTTGCAGCACGGCACTGATTTCCCGGCGCAAATGGTCCACTGCACTGGCCTGTACATCGCCATCGAAATCCAGCACAAAAAGACGCGGCTCCACCTTGTCTTCTGTTCCTGCCTTTTTCTTCTGCTTGGCTTCCAGCTTTTCCTGCTTGCGCTTGGCCTTATGTACTTTCTTGTACTGAGCCTCCGGCAGTATTTCCGCTTCCAGAGAATCCTTGAGATCCTCGAATTCCTCATTAAGGTGGCGCACTTTCAGCTCCCCGTCCTGGCCAGCCTTATTGCGGCCCCGGGAAGCGGTGGCGGCGATACCGCCGATCACAAACAAGATCGCTACCACCAGGGTAACGACCTTGGCCAGAAACATGCCGTATTCGGATAAAAACGCGATCACTGGTTACCTGCTTGTCCGTGGGATTGGCACCTGTCTATGGGCGACAGATGAAAAGAAGTGGGATGATTCTACCTAAGAGAGGCGCAATGGGGTATGGCGGTCACCACAGGGAGGGCTGTGGTGACGGGAAAACCTCAATCCCAGCCGGAGATAGCCTGCTGGGCACTGCCGTTCATGGGGCGGGCCACCAGGCCGGTGGGGCCGGCATTCACCTCAAACAGAGCACCTTCAGCCATGGGCAAATAGGCAGCACTGCCATAGCTGGCGTCCACCAGCAGACTCCAGCCATCCCGGGCCATCTTCCACACATCAATACCCACAGGGTCGCGGTGCAGGCTGTAGACGGTGCGGTCCCGAGAGCGTTCGTCCTCAAGAGCGTAGTAGCGACCTGAGATGCGGTCCAGCTGGTAGCCCGGCTGCAGGCCCAGCAGGCGGAAAGGCATTTTCCACTTGATGATGCGAGCATCCAGTTGCCATTGATCCCCTTTCAGGCGGAAGTCCTCGGTGCTGCCGTCGGTGCGGGTTACGGTAGCGATAAAGGATTGGTCACCGGACTGGCGGAAGCTGACCGTGGCTACGGACACCTCTTGAGCGTATTCCCGGTAACCATAGATATTCAGTGCGAACAGACTCAGGTAGATGGCCAGCCCCACCATCATTAGCCCTGCGGTGCCTTTGAGCCATTGCATCAACCATTGCTGGCGAAGCAGCACCCAGGCACCAAGCAAGACAAAAACCAGGCTGAAGATAAAAATCACCAGAGGTGCGAGTGTGTAGTTCATTGGTTCTGTCCTTTATTTGAAGCGCACAACCCAATGGTCAATCAGGGTCCGGGCAATACTACCCGGTGGCGGAATCATTGGCAGGGACTGGTAATGGAACCAGTCCGCCGCCACTATCTCGTCATCATCAATGCATATTTCCCCATTTGCATAATCCGCATGGAAGCCCAGCATCAGGGAATGAGGAAACGGCCATGACTGACTGCTGAGATATTGCAGGTTGGTCACTTCGATGCCGCTTTCTTCTCTTACCTCCCTGACCAGGGCCTGTTCCGCCGACTCCCCCGCTTCCATGAAGCCCGCCAGACAAGAGTACATGCCTTCCGGAAAACGGGTTGAGCGACCCAGCAGCGCATGTTCGCCACGGGTCACCAGAGCAATGATGCAGGGAGTGATTCTCGGATACTGAAAATAGCCACAGGTCTGACAGGTCATTGCCAGATCCCGATGGTGGGCTTCGGTAGGTGAACCACAACGGCTGCAGAAACGGTGGTTTTTCTGCCAGCTGAGGAACTGCAGGGCACGGCTTACCATGGAGAACCCTGCCTCATCCAGTCCGCCGGAAATCAATTGCCGTAACGGCACCGGCTGCAGGGAACCGTCGTCCAGTTCATGATTACTCAGCTCGCAGACGTAGCAGGGCTCACCGTTCAATAGGCCTAGATAGTAGTAATGTGGATGCTGGCGAAGCATGTACGCGGGCAACGCTGGCAGCTGCCACTGATCAGCCGCAATAAGGATATTCTGCTCATGAATCACATAGCAGCGGGCCTGCTCAGCATCCTTGGGTTCGGGGCTGGAGAGATCAATCATGGGCATCAAGCCACTTTGGCCACCGGGTAACCCAGCGCTTTCATACTTTCTTCCGCCACTTCAAGCACACCATCGCCGATGGGCTTCTGCTCTTCCATGCTTTCCAGGTAATAATCGACGCCAGTAAGGGCATCGGCGAGGGTTTCCATATTTTCCCGGGTGGGAGCCGCAGGAGCCTCAATGAGCTGGTGGACAATGTATTTGTGGCATGCCTCGGTCACACCCCGGGCCCGTTGCAGCTCCAGGAACATCAGGCCGCCGGCGATAGATGCAAACGTGCCCGGCAGATTGGAAAGATGCATGGCATCCCAGTTGTTGTCCATGAAGGAGCTGATAGAGCGCTTGGCCAAGGCCAGGCCGGCGCGACATTCCCCGACCACGGTCATCCGGGCATCATCCAGCTGATACAGGGAAATGCCACTATTGTTGCTACCTCGATGGATGTCGTCTTCCGGCGTAATACTGCGCTCCAGATTGGCTGCCACATTTTCCACCATCAGCAGGTCATCCACCAGCGAATGGAATGCCGCACTCTCTACATTCTGGTCTGCTCGCCACTCATTAACCTTGGCGGCCTGGTGCTTGATAACACCAGCTTCATCATCCTTACCGATCATGGCAAGGGTACTACCCAGACGATTAAGGCTGGCGGCCACAGACTGATAATTGGTATCGGCTACGCCCTGTGACGCCATATCCAGGCTTTCCTTGAGCTCACTGATTTCATCACGCATGGCACTGGCCACGGAGCGAATCACCGAGCCACTGGCCCCGGTCATCAGAGCCAATTCACGCTGCAGGATGGCGTCGGAAACATCATTGTTCAGGGCAAACGCCCGCTTCACTTCGGCAACCACCCCCGAGTCCAGGGAAGACAGAGACACCAGATAGAGGCTTTCCTTGATCATTAACAACGGCGCTTCTTCACTGAGCGCCTGATCTCCGCCATAGACCAGCTTCTTCAGTTGACGGTCGTACTGCGACAACAGCGCCTTGCGGGCCGGCGTGACTGCCATGTCATCGGCAACCATTGCTGTGATGACTGCCTGGCCGATCCACAGGAAGCGGCTGAGCCCGCAATGACCGGCGACACGATCCAGGCGAACCAGCGCCCTCCCCATCAGACGAAGGTTTACCGAAGGGTTCTGATCCCGTAGCACACCCAACAGACCGGTCTGGTACATATGGCGCAATCGCCGGGCCAATGCCGGTAATTCGGAGCGAGGCAAGTCACTGTCCAGCGCTTGCGGGTCCCGCGGCCGGGACAGGTCGGCACTGAAAAAGTGACTTTCCTGAATCAGCGCCTTTCCACCGGCCCGACGCAGCTCATTGATGCCACCGATCAACAGGGCCGGCAGGGTACGGTTCTTGAGCTGGACATAATCGAAATAGCGGGTGAGCAGAACAATGGCATTGCTCAGTGCCTGTACCCGTGCATCAGACTGCTTCTCACGCAGCTCCCGGGCAGCAAGGGACATCTCTTCACTCATCAAAGCCGCCGCAGGCAGCTCCACCACCTGACAGATACCCCGCAATTGCTGGAAGTCTTCTGCACAGCGTGCCAGCTCTTCCTGACGGGAGGGGTCGTCGGAAAACGCCTCCAGACTGTTTTCCGCTTCCGTCAGGGTGGCATCAATCGCTTCCTTGAGAAAAGTCAGGGAGGTGGTATTCGTTATGGCGACCATGGACTCTCCGCAAGCACCCAACTGTTATTATCATCGGTCGTACGCCGTGCAACCCCCGGATACGCCGCAATTCTCATGATAGAAGTGTCGACAGGCCGTTAAAAGCAGCTCGGGCTGACAAAAACAGATAACCCGGCTATCCGAACCACACGCCAGGCGGTTGATTTATTGTGTTTCCCCTGGCTGATGCCCCCCTCAAGGCGACAGAGAAAGGCCCCGGGCTCTTTTTCAACACCGGCCGACAAAGGCGCATCAACTTTTGCACGTCATCAAACAATGCGTCAACTTTCATTTGTAAGCAACTGATTTATTGGCCATTTGTTAACCTGGCCACACTCTGAAAACGGCACTTTCCCGATCACGAACCCGAATGGAGTCGTGACCATGTCAATACCGACCATGGTCCAGCCCCTTTCTTGACCATCTGCACTGTACCGGGGCACGGCAAATCCGTATGATTGCCGCCGCCTAAACCCCGTTCATCCCTCGCGCAGGATTCCGCCATGTCAGCCACGCTTGGCCGTGCCTTTTTGCACAATTTCCTTGGGCAGGCTCCCGCCTGGTACAAATACACCATCATCGCCTTTCTGGCCGTCAATCCGTTGATCCACCTGACACTGGGTCCGGTCGTTGCCGGGTGGCTGCTGCTTGCCGAATTCATCTTTACCCTGGCCATGGCCCTCAAGTGCTACCCACTCCAGCCGGGTGGCCTGCTTGCCATCGAAGCAGTACTGATCGGGCTGACCTCTGCAGAGACAGTACTACACAAGGTGGAAAGCAATCTGGAAGTGATGCTGCTGTTGATTTTCATGGTGGCGGGCATTTTCTTTCTCAAGGATCTGTTGTTGTTCCTGTTCACCCGCATCCTGCTGGGAGTGAAATCCAAGGTACGTCTGAGCCTGCTATTCTGTGTCGCGGCAGCCATTCTGTCCGCGTTTCTTGATGCGCTTACCGTTACTGCCGTGGTTATCGCAGTCTGTACCGGCTTCTATGGCATCTACCACAAGGTGGCCTCCGGCAAGTCGTTTCAGCAGAAACACGATCATGGTGATGATACAAGCGTGGAAGACCTGCATCGCGAGGATCTGCGGCGCTTTCGTTCATTCCTTCGTAGCCTGCTGATGCACGCGGCAGTGGGCACTGCCCTTGGCGGTGTCTGCACCCTGGTAGGTGAGCCCCAGAACCTGCTGATCGCCAACAAGGCTGGCTGGGAATTCGGCGAGTTTTTCCTGCGCATGGCGCCCATTACTCTCCCAGTGCTGGTGATGGGCCTTCTCACCTGCGTTTTCCTGGAAATCAGTGGCAGCTTCGGTTATGGCGAGGACATTCCGGAAAAGGTGCGTGGCATCATGCGCCAATACGCCCTGGAACAGGACCGCAAGCGCACCGTGCAGAACAGGGCCGCACTGGTGATACAAGCTCTCACCGCCGTGTGGCTGGTTGTCGGCCTGGCGACACACGCCGCCTCTGTAGGGCTGGTAGGCCTGACAGTGATCATTCTGGCCACCTCTTTCACCGGCATCATCGAGGAGCACCGCCTGGGAGCGGCTTTTGAGGAAGCCCTGCCATTTACCGCACTGCTGACGGTGTTTTTCGCTGTAGTAGCAGTGATTGCAGATCAGCAGCTGTTTGCACCGGTAATTGAATATGTGCTGAGTCTGGAAAAACAGATTCAGGGTCCTGCCTTCTATGTGGCCAACGGGGTGCTGTCAGCGGTGTCCGATAACGTCTTTGTGGCTACGGTCTATGTGGATGAGGTAGGCCAGGCACTACTGAAAGGCGAAATTGACCGGGATACCTTCGACCTGCTGGCTGTGGCCATCAACACCGGCACCAATATTCCTTCGGTTGCCACCCCCAATGGCCAGGCCGCCTTCCTGTTTCTACTGACCTCGGCGCTGGCGCCACTGGTGCGGCTGTCCTACGGACGAATGGTAGTAATGGCTCTGCCCTACACCATCGTCATGTCCGTTACCGGCCTGCTCATGTCGATGATGGCATTGGGGCCGGCTACGGATTATCTCTACGAAAATGGCTGGATCGAGCACCACGATATCAGCGAGTACCAGGTGTCGCCCGGCAAGCAGCACTGACACTCAAAAACTCTTCAGTGCAGCACAATGGCCGGCATTCCTGAAGGAGTAGCGCTGTGCCAACTGCTTCGTCATGCGAGCATGACTTCCCACAAAACCCGACGTTGAAGGGTTTGTGGGAAGCGATGTTTACATTGCGAAGGGCTCAGGTCCGACACAGGACCTTAAGGGCCTTACTGAAGCGGGCTTTCTTCTTTCTTGCGATCCCAGAGGGTCGCCTCGCCGTTACTGTCAGCAATGGCTGCCAGCTTGTCGCGGTGCCGCTGCACCTCCAGATCTGACGCCCTCACCACTTTCAGTGCCGGGCGTTGGCCATCCAGTCTGCGAATGGCTTCCGCAGCCATCTCACCATCCTGCTCGCCGCTGTCATTGCCGTCCAGGGACAGTCGGGTCTGACCACCGGTCATGGCCAAGTAGACGTCGGCGAGGATCTCCGCATCCAGCAAGGCCCCGTGCAGCTCACGGTGACTGTTTTCAACACCATAGCGTCGGCACAGCGCATCCAGATTGTTCTTCTGTCCCGGGTGTTTCTGGCGTGCCATCACCAGGGTATCGAGCACGCCACAGCGTTGTTCGATGGTGCCATAGCGACTGCCAAGGCGGCGCAATTCGTGGTTTAGGAAGCCCACATCGAAGGGGGCGTTATGGATCACCAGCTCCGCGCCATCCACGAAGGCCATGAATTCATCGACAACCTTGTCGAAGGTGGGCTTGTCCGCCAGGAACTCGGTGCTGATTCCGTGCACGGCCAGAGCACCTTCATCAATCTCGCGCTCGGGATTGAGATACAAATGCAGGCTGTTGCCGGTAAGCCGCCGGTTGACGACTTCGACACAACCGATTTCGATCACCCGGTGGCCATCGTTGGGCTCAAGACCGGTGGTTTCCGTATCCAGTACTACCTGACGCATCAGCTCGGCATTCCTTTTTTCTGAAGAAGTTCATCAATGCCACGGTTGGCAAGCGCATCGGCTTTTTCGTTCTCGGGATGCCCGCTGTGGCCCTTCACCCATTGCCATTCAATAGTGTGTTTGCCGCAGGCCGCATCCAGTCGCCGCCACAGATCCGCATTCTTTACCGGCTGCCTGGACGCGGTTTTCCAGCCCCGTTTTTTCCAGTTGGCCATCCACTGGGTGATGCCATCCATGACATAACGCGAGTCCGTTGTCAGCACCACCCTGCAGGGTTGGGTCAGGGCTTCGAGGGCCATAATAGCGGCCATCAGCTCCATACGGTTGTTGGTGGTATCGGGTTCACCACCGAACAGGGTCTTTTCGGTGGTGCCGTAACGCATGACCGCACCCCAGCCACCAGGGCCGGGGTTACCGCGGCAGGCGCCGTCGGTGAAAATAATCACTTGCTTCAATGAATCAGGACTCCTTGTTTTGCTGTCCCCAGCGGGCGACCGGTACAGGCACCACAGTATTGCGTGACACCTTGTGTTGCCGGTTGGGCAACAGCTTTGCCATACCGGCCCGTTTGCGGGCAACCAGCAAATAGGTATTGCCATGGCGGGGCCAAAGCAGACTACCCAGCCATTCGAGAAGACGCAGCCGCTCACGGCCACGGTCGGAAAGCGGCATAGTATAGAAGCCACTGGCCATGCCATCGACCTCAAATCCCAATACTTGCAACCAGTCGGTGAGACGGGTCGGCCGGTAAAAGCGCCCGGACCAGCCCGGCCGGCTCCGCCAGAAAAACCAGCGCGCCAGCCCCATCAGGCTTATCGGGTGAAAACCGATAATGGCAACCTTGCCACCCGGAGCGATACTTCTGGTGGCTTCGCGCAACACCTGGTGGGGATCCTGGCTGAAGTCCATGACATGATGAAGCAGGAGCAGATCCACACTGGCCTTCGCCAGAGGCAAAAGCTCCAGCCGAGCCCGGACCCGGGTGCCACCAAAACCCTGGGTAGAGATGCTGGTCTGCCAAGGAAGCGGGCTCTCTGCCAGCATATCCCGGCCGCTGCCGCTGTACAGGGCCACCGCCCGCTGACCGGCCTGACTGCGCAGCCATTCACCGAGCATGTCGCGCTCGGCAGCCAGCAAGGCCTGGCCCGGCTCGCTGTCCAGCCAGTTGTCAAAATTGCGCCCCAACTCAGGGGAGGAGGCATTATAGGAAATACGGTTGAGTGGAGGCAGCTGCATGACGGACAATGACTCCTGATAACAAAAGATTGTCGGCCCTTTAGACCCTTTTAGGAGCGTAGCACGACATGTTGCCCAGCCCCACTGCCATCCCTGCATTTAAAGACAATTACATCTGGGCCATGCGCCAGGGAGACCGGTGCGTGGTGGTTGATCCAGGCGATGCAGCTCCGGTGGAACAGTTCCTTAAGCAGAACGGTCTGCGGCTGACCAGCATTCTGGTCACACACCATCATCCGGACCATGTGGGTGGTATTCCCGCCCTGCTCAAGGAAAGGGATATTCCCGTCTATGGGCCTGCCAGGGAGACCATCCCCGGAATGACACACCCCCTTGTCGAGGGCGACACCATTCAACCGGCCGGAGTAGACATGAACCTGACAGTGATGGAGGTTCCGGGCCACACCCTGGGGCATATCGCCTTCCACGAAGCCGGCCTGGGTTGGTTGTTCTGTGGCGATACCCTGTTTGCCGGTGGCTGCGGCCGCCTGTTTGAGGGTACCCCGGAGCAGATGCATGACTCGCTGCAACGACTGGCCAGCCTGCCGGCCAAAACCCTGGTGTTTTGTACCCATGAATACACCCTGGCCAACCTGACCTTTGCCGCCGCAGTCACTCCGGATGACGACGCCGTAATTGAGCGGCTCGAAACTGTACGCCAGGCCCGCGAGGCAGGCCAGATCACCCTGCCCTCCACACTGGAAGAGGAAACCCGCAGCAACCCCTTCCTGCGTGCCCATGAGCCCGCCCTCAAGCGCGCCTGTGAAGCCAGGGAAAGCGGAGCTTCGGCCAGTGATATGCAGTGTTTTGCCACCTTGCGTCGCTGGAAAGACAACTTTTAGCTGACATTGCTTGTGGGGCCCCTTTCCATACCCCTAAAATGACTGAAATATTTTGCTGTCGTTATTTTTATGAAAAAAATTCCTACTCTCGCCCTGTGTCTGGGCCTGGGAGTCCTGGGTGGCTGTGCCTCGAATCAGTCCCTGGATGAGCTTCCTCCCATGCCCGCCGCCGAACCGTCAGTGGACGATGTCAATCTCGCCAACGGCATGGATGAGCCGATCCCTCTGGAAAGCACCCCGAACGAACCCAATCAAAACAATGACTTATGGGAAAGACTGCGTAAAGGCTACGGCCTTGACCTGACTGTGGAAAATGACCGCATTCGCGTTCAGCGCGACTGGTATGCCCGTCACCCGCAATATTTCACCCGAGTCACCACCCGCTCCGAACGCTACCTGCATTACATCATCGAGCAGGCTGAAGCCCGCAACATGCCATTGGAGCTAGCGCTGCTTCCCATTGTAGAGAGCGCCTTCGACCCCTTCGCCTACTCCCACGGCAGAGCGGCCGGCCCCTGGCAATTCATCCCGTCGACCGGTGATTACTTCGGTATGAAGCGCACCTGGTGGGAAGATCAGCGGCGGGACATTCTCAAATCCACCAATGCGGCGCTGGATTACCTGCAAAAGCTGTCGAACCGTTTTGATGGCGACTGGCTATTGGCTCTGGCGTCCTACAATGCCGGCGGCGGTACCGTATCACGCGCCATCCGCCGCAACGAAGAAGCTGGCAGACCAACGGATTTCTGGCACCTGGACCTGCCACGGGAAACTACCGCCTATGTACCCAAGCTGCTGGCTATAGCCCAGATCGTACAGGCCCCGGAGACCTACGGCGTCACGCTTCACCCGATCCAGAACGAGGCCTATTTCAGCACCGTGGAAACCGGCGGTCAGATTGATTTGACCCAGGCCGCCCGACTGGCGGATATATCCGTAGAAGAACTCTATTTGCTCAACCCTTCTTTCAACCGTTGGGCCACCTCACCGGATGGTCCTCACCGTCTTCTGGTGCCGGTTGATCGGGAAGAGCGCTTCCGTACCGGGCTGGCCGAATTGCCGGAAGGCCAACGGATGCAATGGGCCCGTTACGAAATTCGTCCGGGGGACAACCTGGGCGCGATTGCGCGCAAACACCGCACCACACCGCAGGTCCTGCGCAGCATCAACAAGCTGAATGGCAATACCATCATCGCCGGGCGCACCCTGCTGATTCCCGGGCCCTCGTCCGGAAAAGGCGACTACAGCCTCAGTGAAGAGGCCCGACTGGCTGCCAATCAATCCCGGGAGAGGAAAGGCCGGCAACGGGTGAATTACACCGTGCAGTCCGGCGATACCCTTTGGGAGATTTCGCGCCGCTACGATGTAGGCGTGAAGGAACTGGCCAAGTGGAACAACATGGCCCCCGGCGACAGGCTGCGTATCGGTCAATCACTGGCGGTATGGAGCGAATCCAGCCAGGGCGGCACCGTCACTCCTTCGAAAGATGACAAGATGGTGCGCAAGCTACGCTATGCCGTACGCAGCGGAGACTCCTTGTATGCCATTGCAGACCGCTTTAATGTATCGGTGAATGACATCAAGAGCTGGAACGACCGAGTCGCCAGCAATCGTTACATTAAACCCGGGCAACGGCTGACACTCTACGTTGATATTCGCAAAACATTCTAGAACCGCTCTGGCCCTTGTGGCCCTGCTCCTCGGCGTGGCCAGCCACGCCGAGGTAACCCGCAGCCACGGCTACCACCCCTTCGGCAACCTCAAATACCCTGCCGACTTTCAGCACCTTGCCTACGTCAATCCCGATGCCCCGAAAGGAGGCACTCTGCGCCTTTATGGCCAGGGTACCTTCGACAGCCTCAACCCCTATATTCTCAAAGGTATCAGCCCGGCTGATACCCCCGGCATGCAGATGTACGGTGTCACCGAACTGGCCGACAGCCTGCTGATGGGCAACCAGTCCCATAATCGCCTTGGCGATGAAGCGGGCGCCGCCTACGGCCTGATCGCTGAATGGGTGGAATATCCTGAAGACCGCAGCTGGGCCACTTTCCGCATCCGCGAACAGGCCCGCTTCCATGACGGCCACCCGATTCGGGCCGAGGATGTGGTGTTCAGCTTCGACATTCTGCTCAGCAAGGGCAAACCCGAGTACACCCTGCAACTGGCGGACCTGGCCAGTGTTGAGGCCGTGGATCCACTCACCGTGAAATTCACATTCAAGGAAGGTCGCAAGGATTTACCCCTGGTGGTCGGTTCGATCCCCATCCTGCCCAGGCATTATTGGGAAAAGAACGATTTCGAACGGGCAACCCTTACCCCGGCATTGTCCAGCGGACCTTATCAGGTCAGTTCGGTCAAACCTGGCAAGCAGGTGGTGTTTCAGCGGGTCAAGGACTACTGGGCAGCGGACCTGCCGGTTAACCGCGGACGCTACAACTTTGATCAGGTGGTCTTCGAGTTTTTCCGCGATGCAGACGTGGGTTTCGAAGCCTTCAAATCCGGTGATTATGACCTGCATTACGATTACAGCTCGAAGCATTGGGCTACTGCCTACGATTTTGCTGCCGTGAAACAGGGTCAGATCATCAAACAGGAAATCCCTCACCAGATGCCTCGACCGGTGCAGGCTTTCTTTTTCAATACCCGCAAAGCCCCGTTTAATGACCTGAACGTGCGCAAGGCCGCCAGCCTGCTATTTGACTTTGAATGGTCCAATCGCAACCTGTTCAGCAATGCCTATACCCGCACCGTCAGCTGGTTCCCCAACAGCCCCTACTCTGCGCCGGTTCCCGCCACGTCCAAAGAGCAAGACCTGCTGGCGGACCAGGCGGAACACCTGCCAGACAATTTCTTCAATGCCGACATCCATCCCCCTGTGAATGACGGCAGTGGCCAGATCCGCAATCGCATGCGCGAAGCGCTATCGCTGCTACAGGCCAGCGGTTGGCGCCTGCAGGATCACAAGCTGGTCAATGCGCAAGGCAAGCCGTTGCGTTTTACCGTCCTCAATTACCATAACCCCGGCATTTACCGCATTCTTGCCCCCTGGTTCCGTAACCTGAAGCGACTGGGCATTGAAGCCGACTACCGGGAAGTGGAGCCCGCCGCCTACAAGGAGCGCCTGGACAACTTCGACTATGATGTGGTGCTGTTTGTACTGCCGATGCGGGACTACCCCGGGCCGGAGCTGACAGATTATTTCGCGTCAAGCAGCGCGGATATCCCTGGCAGCAAGAACCTGGCGGGTATCAACCATCCGGTTATCGATTATCTTGTTCGCACCGCCCTGGCTGCAGAAGAAGAGGCAGAGTATGTTCTGAGCCTGCAGGCACTGGACCGGATGTTGCGCTACCAGCATTACGGCGTCCTGAATTACCATATCCGCCATCACCGGGTTGCCTGGTGGGACAGATTTTCCCGGCCCTCGGAACCGATACCGTTCGGGTTGGGTCTGGATACCTGGTGGATGAAAAATAAATAACACGCGCACGCTTCACGTAGCCATGCAACAAGCCCGGCCTCGTTTCCGCGTTGGCAGGTCCCGATTATCCGACGACAACGGAAGCGGCAACAGACAGGGTTGCCATCACCCACCCGTTGCGTGCTGACGGTAAGCGTGCCGCATGAAAAAAGGAGTCATTATGGCCATTCACAGCACTATGCTGCGTGGGCTGTTTGTTGGGCTGTGTGCGTTCACAGCATTGGCACATGCCGAGATCCACAAAAGCCATGCGATTGCCATGCATGGCCAGCCCCAGTACCCCGCCGGGTTCTCGCATTTTGATTACACCAACCCCAACGCTCCCAAAGGCGGCGAGCTGCGGCTGCATGTGATTGGCGGTTTCGACTCCCTCAACCCCTTTGTTTCCAAGGGCCGCGCTGCTGCCGGCATGGCGTTTCTGGATAACTCCTACCTGTACGATTCACTTACTGTCCGTGGTGAAGATGAACCGTTCACCCAGTACGGATTGCTGGCAGAAAGCATCGAATGGCCGGATGACCGCAGCTGGGTGCGTTTCCATTTACGTGAAGAAGCCCGCTTTGCCGACGGAGAACCTGTGCAGGCAGACGATGTGGCCTGGACCTTTCAGACCCTGCTGGAGAAAGGCAAGCCTTTCTACAGCTATTACTACGCAGCCGTAGAGCGCGTGGAAGTCAACGAGCCGCTCACCGTCACTTTCCATTTCAAAACCAGTGACAACCGGGAACTGCCGCTGATCATCGGTCAGCTCCCGGTGCTACCCAAACACCATTGGCAAGACCGGCAGTTCGACAAGGATGGCATGTTGCCCCCGCTGGGCTCCGGCCCCTACTCCCTGGCAGAGGCAAAACCCGGCAAGAAAGTGGTTTACCAGCGCCGCAAGGATTACTGGGCCCAATCGCTCCCCGTCATGAAGGGGCGCAACAACTTTGATCGCATCACCTACGATTACTACCTGGATGAAACGGCGGCTCTGGAAGCGTTCAAAAGTGGCCGCTACGACTGGCGCCATGAGAACAACTCCAAGCTCTGGGCCACAGCCTATAAGGGGCCGGCCTTCAAAAGCGGCGAAATTGTTACCGATGAAGTCAGCCACGGAAACCCCTGGGGCGCACAGGCTTTCATCTTCAATCTGCGCAAGGACCTGTTCCAGGATGAGACTTTGAGAGAGGCGATCGGTTACGCCTTTGATTTCCAGTGGTCCAACGACAACCTGTTCTATGGGCAGTACAAACAGAACCGCAGTTACTTTGATAACTCCGAGATGGCCGCCACCGGCCTGCCCTCCAAGGCAGAACTGGAACTGCTGGAGCCATACCGGGAGCAACTGCCAGAAGCTGTTTTCAACAAGGAATACCAGCCACCCAAAACCGATGGCTCCGGTCGCCCCCGTGAAAACCTGCGCAAGGCATCCATGCTGCTCAAGGAAGCCGGCTACCAGCTCCGCGACGGCCAGCTTTACACCCCGGATAACAAGCCGGTTCGCTTCGAGTTCCTGCTGAGCTCTCCGGCCTTCGAGCGCATCGTGCTGCCGTTCTCCCGCAACCTGAAGGCACTGGGTATTGTTGCCAACGTCTCCAAGGTCGATTCATCCCTGTGGGTTGAACGCATCCAGAATTTCGACTTCGACATGATTGTCTATCGCATGGGCCAATCCAGCTCACCCGGCAACGAACAACAGGAATACTGGTCTTCCGAGGCCGCCGACCAACCCGGTAGCCGCAACCTGATCGGCATCAAGAACCCGGTCGTTGATGCGCTGGTTGATAAAATTGTCGCGGCCCAGACCCGGGAAGAGCTGATCACCCGCTGCCGGGCTCTGGACCGTGTGCTGCAATGGCACCATTACAGCGTGTTCAACTGGTATTCCGACGAGTACCGCCTCGCCTACCAGTCACGCCTGCGCCATCCCAGGCTCGGCAGGTACGTAGGCATGGATGCGGCCCTGGATACCTGGTGGGATAGCACGGCTAAATGATGCGCTATTACATTGCCAAACGGCTGTTACTGGTTCTTCCTACCTTGTTCGGCATCCTGCTGCTGAACTTTCTGGTGATACAGGCAGCACCTGGCGGACCAGTGGAAAAGACCCTGGCGGAACTGCAGGGAATCGGTGGCGGTGGCACCGGTAGCAGTTTTGCCGGCGGCAGTGCAGACACCGTCAGCGGCGGTGAATACCGTGGTTCCAGGGGGCTGCCGCCGGAACTGGTGGAGCGCATCGAGAAGATGTACGGTTTCGACAAGCCTGCCCACGAACGCTTCTGGCTGATGATCAAAAACTACTTCAGTTTTGATTTCGGTGAATCCTACTACCGGGACCGCTCCGTCACCGAACTGATTGTGGAACGCCTCCCGGTGTCTATCTCCCTGGGGCTGTGGAGCACCCTGATTGCCTACATGATTTCCATTCCACTGGGCATTCGCAAGGCAGTGAGGGATGGATCACGCTTCGATGTCTGGTCGAGCACTGCCATCATTATCGGTTTTGCCATCCCCAGCTTTCTGCTTGGCATTCTGTTGATTGTGCTGTTCGCCGGCGGCTCGTATTTCGAGTGGTTCCCGCTTCGCGGGCTCACCTCTGACAATTTTGACGAACTGAGCCTGTTCGGCAAGATTATCGATTACGCCTGGCATATCACCCTGCCCACCATTGCCATTGTGGTCGGCAACTTCGCCACCCTGTCCATGCTGACCAAGAATTCCTTCATGGATGAAATCCGCAAGCAGTATGTGCAGACCGCCCGCGCCAAGGGGCTGAGTGAAAAGCAGGTGCTATACGGCCATGTGTTCCGCAACGCCATGCTGATCATCATCGCCGGCTTTCCCGCCGCCTTTATCAGTATGTTCTTTACCGGTGTACTGCTGATCGAATTTATCTTCTCCCTGGACGGTCTCGGCTTGCTGGGCTTTGAATCGGTGATCAACCGGGACTACCCGGTGGTCTTTGGCACCCTGTTCATTTTCACCCTGATCGGCCTGTTGCTTAAGCTGGTCAGCGACCTGACCTATATGTGGGTGGATCCCCGCATTGACTTTGAACGGAGGGACAACTGATGGCTCTGCCCTCCCTGCGTTTGCGCAATCCGGTATCCGCCCGCCAATGGCAGGCGTTTCGCAGCAACCGCCGTGGCTACTGGTCGCTATGGATTTTTCTGGTGTTGTTCATCCTCAGCCTGGGCGCGGAATTCATCGCCAACGACAAGCCCCTGCTGGTCCACTACGACGGCGAGCTCTACACCCCGGTATTCAATGCCTACCCGGAAACCACCTTTGGCGGTTTTTTCGAATCGGAAGCCAATTACCGGGACCCGGTGGTGAAAGATCTGATCGAAGAGAACGGCTGGATACTCTGGCCGCCGATTCGCTTCAGCTACAACACCATCAACTACGACCTGAGCGAACCGGCCCCTGCCCCACCCTCAGCGGAAAACTGGCTGGGTACCGATGATCAGGGCCGTGATGTAGCCGCCGGATTGATCTACGGCTTTCGTATTTCCGTACTGTTCGGGCTGATGCTGACGCTGTTCTCCAGCATTGTCGGCATTATTATTGGTGCCATTCAGGGTTACTACGGTGGCTGGCTGGATCTGGCCGGGCAGCGTTTTCTGGAAATCTGGTCAAGCATGCCGATCCTGTTTCTGATCATCATCATCTCCAGCTTCGTGGTACCGAGTTTCTGGACATTGCTGATTATCATGCTGCTGTTTTCCTGGATGACTCTGGTGGATCTGGTGCGGGCCGAATTCCTGCGCTGTCGCAATATGGACTATGTACGCGCCGCCCACGCCATGGGAGTGCGAACACCGGTGATCATGTTCCGTCATATGCTGCCAAATGCCATGGTGGCCACCATCACCTTCCTGCCATTCATTCTCAACGGGGCCGTGGTGACGCTCACATCCCTGGACTTTATCGGTTTCGGTCTCCCCCCGGATTCGCCGTCTCTGGGCCGCCTGGTGGGTCAAGGGAAAGCCAATCTACACGCTCCCTGGCTGGGAATCAGCGTCTTTGCCACGCTCACTGTTATGCTGACCCTACTGGTGTTTATCGGTGAAGCCGTCCGTGATGCCTTTGACACGAGGAAGTTTCTTCAATGAGCCTCCTATCCCTGCGCGGCCTGACCATTCGATTCGGCCAGGATGTGGCCGTGGATAATATGTCCCTGGATCTGGAACCAGGCCACATGCTCGCACTGGTTGGGGAATCCGGTTCCGGCAAATCCCTGACTGCCCTGTCGATCCTTGATCTACTGCCCGATAGCGCCAGTTGGCAGGCAGAGGCTCTTTCGCTGGACGGCGAGAATCTGCTGGGGCTCACGGAAAATCGCAAACGGAGCCTGCGCGGCGGCCGCATCGGCACCATTTTCCAGGAGCCTCTCACTGCTCTGAATCCGCTACATACGGTGGAAAAACAGATCAGCGAAAGCCTGTTTGTTCATCAGGGTATGAGCCGTCAGAAGGCCCGCAAACGCTGCCTGGAATTGCTCGGCCAGGTGGAACTTCCCGCGACCATGGAAATGCTGGGGCGCTACCCGCACCAACTCAGTGGCGGCCAGCGTCAGCGGGTAATGATCGCCATGGCCCTGGCCAACGATCCACAGATCCTGATTGCCGACGAGCCCACCACCGCTCTCGACGTAACCGTTCAGGAAACCATCCTGACCCTGATCAAACGATTGCAGAACGAGCTGAACCTGTCGATTCTGCTGATCAGCCATGACCTGGCGGTGGTCAGTCGCTTTGCCGATGACATCCTGGTCATGCACCACGGCAAGAAGGTAGAAGCCGGCCCCACTGCACAGGTGCTGGCAGAACCCAAGGAGGCTTACACCCGGCACCTGATCAGCTCTGAACCCCGCGGCAAGATGCCACCACTGGCGGAGGATGCTCCGGTGCTGCTGGAAGCCACCACCATGGCGGTCACCTTCAAGGAAAAACGCAAGAGCCTGTTCTCCCCTGCTCCGTTAATGCGTGCGGTGGACGAAATTGATCTTAGCGTAAGGCGCGGCGAAACCCTGGGCATTGTCGGCGAATCTGGCTCCGGCAAATCCACCCTGGCACTGGCGTTACTGCGTCTGGTAAAAAGCCAGGGCCAGATACTCATGGATGGCACTGATCTGCGCCAACTTAACCACAGGCAAATGCGAGGCTGGCGAAGTCGCCTGCAGGTGGTGTTCCAGGACCCGTTCGGCAGCCTTAATCCACGCATGACCGTGGGTCAGATCGTGGCGGAAGGCCTTGCCGTGCACGCCAGCGCCATGTCCAGTCAGGAAAGGGATGGCAAGGTCATCCAGATGCTCGACGAGGTAGATCTGCCGGCGGAAGCCCGCCACCGCTACCCGCATGAGTTTTCAGGCGGCCAGCGGCAGCGGATCGCTATTGCCCGGGCCCTGATCATGGAACCGGAGCTGCTGATTCTGGATGAACCCACCTCAGCCCTGGACCGGAGTGTGCAATACCAGATTCTGGAACTGCTTAAATCACTGCAGAAGAAACATGATCTCAGCTATCTGTTTATCAGCCATGATCTGAAAGTCATACGCTCCATCTGTCACCGGGTCATGGTGATGAAAGATGGCAAGGTGGTGGAACAAGGCGATACCGACGCTATTTTCGATCAGCCGCAGCACGACTATACCCACAAGCTGATGTCGGCGGCCTTTGCCTGAACCCGCAAGGGAAACACACCGTTGCATTTGACGTCCCGTGAAGAGGCGTCAAACCCTGTTTAATTGCCTATACTTGGCCCAGTCGTTATGTTGGCCACCAATTGGAACAACCAGAACCACGAGGGATGACCATGGGATTTCTAGCAGGCAAACGCTACCTGATTGTCGGCGTCGCCAGTGACCGCTCCATTGCCACCGGTATTGCCGAAGCCATGCACCGTGAGGGTGCGGAGCTGGCCTTTACCTATCAGAACGAGAAACTGAAAAGCCGGGTCGTCAAGGCCGCTGAACGCTATGGCAGCAGCGAAGCGTTCTGCTACCCCTGCGATGTTGCCAGTGACGAAGAAATCGAGGCGGTATTCACTGCCCTGGGCAGTCAGTGGGACGGACTGGATGGCATTATCCATGCGGTCGGCTTTGCCCCCGGTAATGAACTGGATGGCAACTTCGCGGAAGTGGCAACCCGGGAAGGTTTCCGTATCGCCCATGACATCTCCAGCTACAGCTTCGTTGCCCTGGCCAAGGCCGGCCGCCAGATGATGGCAAACCGCAATGGTTCGCTGCTGACACTCACCTATCATGCCGCACGCCAGACCGTGCCAAACTACAACGTGATGGGTCTTGCAAAGGCCAGTCTGGAAGCCTCTGTTCGTTATCTGGCGTCCAGTATGGGCCCGGAAGGCATCCGCGTTAACGGGATTTCCGCCGGCCCAATCCGCACCCTCGCGGCATCGGGCATCAAGAAGTTCCGCAGTATGTTGGACTATAATGCTGCCAAGGCTCCGCTACGCCGCAATGTGACCATTGAGGAAGTGGGTAACGTGGCAGCCTTCCTTTGCTCTGACCTGGCTTCCGGTATCACCGGCGAAATCACCTACGTTGATGCCGGTGCCAGCACCGTATCAATGCCGTTTGAGATGGATAGCGAGTAAGCCAAAAGCAAACCCGAAACCGGGACTGCAGGCATAAAAAAAGCTCACCATTACTGGTGAGCTTTTTTGTTTCTACCGTTCGCGTTATTGATCGGTAGAGTTGCTGCTCAGGCGTTCCGGGTTGAGATCCACATCCCCTTCGTCACGCAACAGTGCAACGACCTGACGGAAGCTGCGCTGCCCTTCGATATTGCCAAGCTCAAGCAATGCGGCCTGTTGCTGGGCATCGGACAGCGGCTCAGCATTACCGTCTTCAACACGGGTTACCTGATAGGCAACCAGAGATCCATCACCCACGCGGGTCAATTCAATGGCTGAGTTTTCACCTTCCTCTGGTTTGGGCAAGGCAAAAGCACCATTGACCACTTCCATGGAGGGCTCTGCACCACCACGCTGAAGGCCTTCCTGTTCTTCAATGTCGCTTTCGAACAAGGCAGCAATATCATCAAGTGTTGCCTGCTGCTGTAGCTTTTCCTCTGCCTGGGCAGACAATTCCTGAACCTTGTCAGCGGCAAGCTCACCTTTGAGCCGCTCACGAATGGCAAAGGAAACGTCTTCCAGAGGGAGAGCCTCAGCCGGCTTTTCTTCAACGATGCGTACGGCCAGGTACTCGCCGGGCGCGATCTCGATCAGATCACTGTTGTGGCGATCCTTGCGAACCTGATCGCTGTTGAGGGCCTGTTGAACCTGCGGGGAAGTCAACGGCTCTGGCAGGGCCGACAGCGGCACCCAATCCGTAGTTTTCACCTTAACGCCTACCTGCTCGGCAGGAACGATCATGTCGCTATGCTCGTACAGCAGCTCTTCCAGGCGTGCCACATCTTCATTCAACAGGGTTTCTGCACGGCCCTGCTTGAGATCTGCACGAATTTGGCCGGCAAGATCTTCAAGTGTGGGCAAGTCCTGATCACGGACAACATCAGATACCTTGATCAAATGGACACCGGCATCAGTAATTACCGGATCAGAGACCATACCCGGCTCAAGATTGGCAATGGCCTCTTCCATCTCCTCAGGTAATGCGCCCTTGGAAACCACGCCAAGGTCACCACCTGCATCGGCAGAACCCGGGTCGTCGGAATACTTCGCTGCCACATCGGCGAAAGATTCTCCTGCAGCAATAGCTTGAGCGGCCTCGTTTGCACGAGCTTCAGCCTGCTCAAGATCCCTGTCGCCATTAATCTCGACCAGAATGTGCGCCACGTTGCGAGCAGTGCCAGCACCAGATTCTTCCATGATGGAGCGGCGCACCTGGTACTCTGCGGCCACGTCCTCCTCGCTCACGGACACCTGATCCGCGTAGTTCTCAGCAGCCAGCTTCACATAGGCAACACGGAATTCTTCCGGGCGCATGAACTCTGCCTTGTTGTCTTCGTAGTACGCCTGAACCTGTTCGTCTGTGACGGTAAATTCACTACGTAGAACGTTCAGATCCAGAGTCACGTAACGAATATCGCGGACCTGTTCACCCAACCGGCGCTGTTCATTCAGCTCCGAAGGTAATGCAAAATTGGTTGCCAGGAAGCCATTGCGATACTGCTCTTTAAGCATATCCTGACGCAGGCCACGGATATAACCCTGTGGCGTCATGCCGCGGCTACGCAGTTCCCGCTCGAAACGAGTCTCGGAAAACTTGCCGTTTTCCTGGAACAGGGGGACCTGATAAATGTCACGGGCAGCTTGGGTTTCGCTGAATGCCAGATCAGCGTTCTCCGCTGCTGCCATGATCAATTGCTCATTAACCAGACCTTCAAGAACCATTTCAGGTCGCACAAAGGAATCCAGCATGGATGGATCAATATTCGGACTCTGCTGGCGCAGCATGTCACGAACACGTTCAACGCGCTGATTGACCATACTGCGGGTGATCTTGTTGCCTTCGACTTCGGCAACCACATCCCCGCTTCCACCACCGGTGAAATACCCGTAGAAACCGGAAATGACAAAAGGAAGGATAATCGCGGCAAGCAGGACCTTGCCCACGGGACCGCGGACAAACCGTCTGAACTCCTGCATGAAATTACTCCGTAGGGACTCTTATTAAAACCTGAATCCGTGACTTCAGCATGGTTTCAGGTGAAAACTTTCGAATTCGATCTTGTTATGTGAGAACCGCAACTGGTACCGCAGGTTCCCTAAACGGAAAAAAGCGCACCCGCTTACGGCTGCGCTTCCTCAACGCGACCCCCGGCGTGACAGGCCGGTATTCTAACCAGCTGAACTACCGCTCCAGCAAACAGTTTAGTTCACCGCGTCTTTCAGTGCCTTACCGGCTTTGAAGCCCGGTACTTTGGCGGCGGC
Organism: Alcanivorax sp.; assembly: GCF_014762765.1. Classification (GTDB taxonomy): domain Bacteria; phylum Pseudomonadota; class Gammaproteobacteria; order Pseudomonadales; family Alcanivoracaceae; genus Alcanivorax. Next base: position 15,758 of record NZ_JABURH010000149.1, on the reverse strand, counting down.
GATCTGAATGGTCTGGCCAGTTTGCGGGTTGCGGCCTTCACGAGCAGCGCGCTCTTTTACAGCAAAAGTACCAAAACCTACCAGAGAAACGCTGTCACCTTTTTTCAGGGCGCCAGTAACCGCTTCCAAAGTAGCATCCAGTGCACGACCTGCGTCGGCTTTGGAAATATCCGCGCTAGCGGCAATCGCATCAATCAACTCTGACTTATTCACAAAGTTCCCCTTTCTGTTTTTCCCGGTTTTATGGTCGAGGCGTGATGTACTCTCCTCCTGAGCAAGCCGCCTTTATACCAACGGGTATAAGGAGCGTCAAGAAAGGAAAGGTATCATCGCACCCAAGTTAAAAAAAATGAAAAACCATATAGATCAATAATTTAAAAAGCTTCAAATCCGACCCGTTAATGTGTACTGGGACGCTTTGTGCCTTCCTGGTTTTTCTCTTCTGCGAGCGCCAAATCCTCTTCCTGTTCCGCTTCGCTCAGCGGGCTGGGTTGATGAGTCAGCGCCACATCAAGCACCTGGTCAATCCATTTAACAGGACGGATATCCAGGGACGACTTGATATTGTCAGGGATCTCTTTGAGGTCCCTCTCATTTTCTTCCGGTATCAATACCGTCTTGATGCCACCACGGTGAGCGGCCAGCAATTTTTCTTTCAGGCCACCGATGGGAAGCACCTGGCCGCGCAGGGTAATTTCACCGGTCATGGCCACATCCGCACGGACCGGGATCCCGGTCAGTACAGAAACCATGGCGGTACACATGCCAATACCCGCACTGGGCCCATCTTTCGGAGTCGCACCCTCTGGCACATGCATGTGCAGATCGTTGCGCTCCAGTGTGCGGCGTCGAATTCCAAGGGTACCGGCACGGCTTTTCACAACTGTCCATGCAGCCTGAATAGACTCCTGCATCACATCACCCAGGGAACCGGTAGAGATTACGCGGCCTTTGCCCGGAGTGGAAACACTTTCGATGGTGAGCAGCTCGCCGCCCACGGAGGTCCATGCCAACCCGGTAACCTGTCCAACCTGGTCTTGCTCTTCCGCACGACCGAAACTGAACTTGCGCACACCAAGGTAATGTTCAATCAGCTCTTCAGACAAAGTAACGGTCTTGGCTTCGTTCGCCAGCAAGTGCTCCTTGACCACCTTGCGGCAAATCTTGCTGACTTCTCGCTCCAGTCCTCGGACCCCGGCTTCACGGGTGTAGTGACGAACCACATAGCGCAGCACGCTCTCGTCGAAAACCACTTCGTCTTTCTTCAGGCCATTGTTCTTGATCTGTTTCGGGACCAAGTACTGGAGGGCAATATTGACCTTTTCGTCTTCCGTATAGCCTGGCAGACGGATCACTTCCATGCGGTCCAGCAAGGGTGCCGGAATGTTCATGGAGTTGGAGGTGCAGATAAACAGGGTTTCCGACAGATTATAGTCAACCTCCAGATAATGGTCGCTGAAGGTATCATTCTGTTCAGGATCAAGTACTTCCAGCAGAGCTGAGGCCGGATCACCACGGTTATCCATACCCATCTTGTCCACTTCATCGAACAGGAACAGCGGGTTCCTGACGCCAACCTTGGACA
>NZ_JABURH010000149.1:0-13841 GCF_014762765.1 Alcanivorax sp. | reverse complement strand
CTTGGCATGGGCCAGATCGTGGCGTACCCGGCTACGTTTCTTCCATGGCACTGATGTCATCCAGTCCAGGTAGCTTCGCACTACCGTAGCTTCCGCTGACATTGGCGACATCATCTTGAGCTTGTTCAGCTCATTCATGGATTTCTCGAGGGCTTCCTTGGGCATGCCCACGCTTTCAATTTTCTTTTCCAGGTCTTCCAGGTCGTTACCACTGTCGTCCAGGTCACCCAGTTCTTTCTGGATGGCTTTCATCTGTTCGTTCAGGTAGTACTCGCGCTGGCTTTTCTCCATCTGCTTTTTGACGCGCCCACGAATGCGTTTTTCCACCTTGAGCACATCAATATCAGATTCCATCAGCGCGATCAGGTGTTCGACCCGTTCACGCACATCCACCATTTCCAGCACGTCCTGCTTTTCTTCCAGCTTCAACTGCAGGTGGGCGGCAATGGTGTCGGCCAGACGGCTGACTTCATCAATGGAAGAAACGGAGCCGGTAACTTCCGGCGCCACTTTTTTGGACAGTTTGACGTAATCCTCGAACTGCGACTGCAGCGAGCGGGACAGTGCTTCCTGTTCGCCCTCTTCCGGCAGCCCCTCTTCCAGCTCTCGCACATCGGCGATGCCACCTTGGTCGCCGAACTCGGCCTTGACCACGTGGGCACGCTGACCACCCTCAACCAGCACCTTGACGGTGCCGTCAGGCAGTTTGAGCAGCTGAAGGATTGTTGAAATGGTACCAACCCGGTAAATGTCATCCGCACCCGGGTCATCATCAGAGGCATTGCGCTGGGCGACCAGCATGATCTGTTTGTCGTCCGCCATGGCGGTTTCAAGCGCAGCAATGGACTTTTCCCGGCCAACAAACAGCGGGATCACCATATGGGGATACACCACTACGTCACGCAGTGGTAAAAGCGGGATATCTTTCAGCACGTATTGCCTCTATTGCCGTGGTGGCACCTTAATCCGGTGCCACCTTGGAAGACTGCTCGTTGTTTTCGTAGATCAACAACGGATCGGATTCGCCTTTGATGGTAGGGCTGTCGATAACCACTTTCGCCACAGAGTCCATGGACGGGACCTGGTACATGGTATCGAGCAGCACACTTTCCAGGATTGAGCGCAGGCCACGGGCGCCGGTCTTGCGTTCCATGGCTTTATGGGCCACAGCTCGCAGGGCATCATCGCGGAAATCCAGCTCCACCCCTTCCATCTCGAACAGGCGGGCGTACTGCTTGGTCAGGGCGTTGCGAGGTTCAGTGAGAATCTGCACGAGCGCCTCTTCACTGAGTTCTTCCAGGGTTGCAATCACCGGCAGACGGCCGATAAATTCGGGAATCAGGCCATACTTGACCAGATCTTCCGGCTCCACATCCACCAGCAGCTCGCCCAGGTTGCGGGCATCGTCCTTGCTCTTCACTTCTGCGGAGAAACCGATCCCGCCTTTCTCGGAACGCTCGCGAATCACCTTGTCCAGCCCGGCAAACGCACCGCCACAGATGAACAACATGTTAGAGGTGTCTACCTGCAGGAACTCTTGCTGGGGGTGCTTGCGACCGCCCTGCGGGGGCACGGAAGCCACCGTGCCTTCAATCAGTTTGAGCAGAGCCTGCTGCACACCCTCCCCGCTCACATCACGGGTGATGGACGGGTTGTCGGACTTGCGGGAAATCTTGTCGATTTCATCGATATAGACAATGCCGCGCTGGGCCTTGTCCACATCGTAGTCGCATTTCTGCAGCAGCTTCTGGATGATGTTTTCCACATCCTCACCCACGTAACCGGCTTCGGTGAGGGTGGTGGCATCCGCAATGGTGAAAGGCACATTGAGCAGTCTGGCCAGGGTCTCGGCCAGCAGCGTCTTACCACTACCGGTGGGGCCAATAAGCAAAATATTGCTCTTGCCCAGTTCCACCTCATCACGACCCTTACTACTGCTGCGCAGGCGCTTGTAATGGTTGTATACCGCCACGGCGAGGACGCGTTTGGCTCGCTCCTGCCCAATCACGTACTCATCAAGGGTTTCCTTGATTTCGTTGGGCTTGGGCAGGGCCTCTCCCCCGGTGTCCCCGGTGTCTTCCTGCACTTCCTCGCGGATGATGTCGTTACACAGATCCACGCATTCATCGCAGATAAAGACCGAGGGCCCCGCAATCAGCTTGCGGACCTCATGCTGGCTTTTGCCACAAAAAGAGCAGTACAGCAGCTTGCCGTCATCGCCCTTGCCAGTGGAGTCGGTCATTGAATCGCCTCTAAACCTGTGTATTTGAGTATTTTCGTCTCTTTGAAGATGCAGGGAGACGGGGGCTTTTTCAAGCCCGCCGGGCCTCTCAGGCCTTCCGTTAGGACACTTTTTGTACGAAGGTTACCGAATTACACCGGACGCTGACGCAATACCGCGTCAACGATGCCATATTCCTGGGCTTCTTCAGCGCCCATGAAATTGTCACGGTCAGTATCCTTCTCCAGCCTTTCCAGCGGTTGGCCAGTGTGATGGGCCAGCAGGCTGTTGAGCTGCCCCTTGATCTTGAGAATTTCCTTGGCGTGGATCTCGATATCCGAGGCCTGCCCCTGGAAACCGCCCAGCGGCTGGTGAATCATCACCCGCGCATTCGGCAAGGCATAGCGCTTGCCAGCGGCACCGGCAGCCAGCAGGAAGGCGCCCATGCTGGCCGCCTGCCCCACGCACATGGTGGAAACATCGGGTTTGATGAACTGCATGGTGTCATAAATGGACATCCCTGCGGTTACCGAGCCCCCCGGGCTGTTGATATACAGGTGGATGTCCTTGTCCGGGTTTTCGGACTCCAGGAACAACATCTGGGCCACAATCAGGTTGGCCATGTGATCTTCCACCTGCCCGATCATGAAAATCACCCGCTCCTTGAGCAGGCGGGAATAGATGTCAAAAGAACGCTCGCCACGGGCGGTCTGCTCGATCACCACCGGCACAAGGCCCAGATTGGTCGGATCCTTGCTCAGTTGCTGCATTTCCGGGGTCATGGAGTTGATACGGCTCAAGTCGATCATGTAGCGCTTTCCTTCTCGTCGATCGTCCGGGGACGCTCTTGTGATTTATTGGTATCGGCGGTAGCCAACCTCATCCTGAATGCTGCAATGGGGGCAAAATAGCCGAAAACAAGGCAGGCCGGACGAACAGGTCTTCCAGCATCTTATGACGGTGTATGGGGGGCGTCTATAAAAGTGGGCTTAGGCGGGGTCTGAATGCGCAAAACTTGCGCAAATTGTGCATAAATAACGCAAAACGGGGCCAGAAGGCCCCGTTTTGGTGTCAAAAAGCGGAAAGAATCAGCCTTCTGCTTGCTCGCGAGGCTTCACAGCGTCCTGGTAGGACATGGCTTTTTCTTCCACCTTGGCACTGTCCAGCACCAGGTCGACAACCTGCTCTTCCAGCACCGCACCTTCGATCTGCTGCAGCTGCTGCGGGTTGCTGTACACCCAGCTCACCACCTCTTCCGGCTTCTCGTACTGCTCGGCGATCTCTTCCACACGGGCCTTTACCTTGTCGGCATCAGCCTTGATTTCGTGCTTGTCGAGAATCGCGCGAACCACCAGACCCAAACGCACGGAGCGCTCAGCCTGCTCCTTGAACAGATCATCCGGCAGGATGGAAGCGTCAAACTGCTGACCGCCACCAAACTGCTGCATCATCTGCTGACGCATGCGCTGGATTTCCTGGGTAACCAGGGCGCCCGGCAGGTCAAACTCGTGCAAGTTGACCAGACCATCCATCGCCTGCTCTTTTACCTTGCCGGTGACCGCATTCTTCAGCTCGCGTTCCATGTTCTTGCGCACTTCCGCCTTGAATTTGGCTTCGTCGCCATCCTCAACACCGAAGGCCTTCATGAACTCGGCGTCCACTTCCGGCAGCGCCTTGCCTTCTACCTTGTTGACCTTGATCTGGAAGACCACGGCCTGACCTTTCAGTTCTTCGGACTGGTAGTCCTCCGGGAAGGTCACGTCGATGTCCTTTTCCTCACCGGCTTTCATGCCGATGATGCCGTCTTCAAAGCCCGGAATCATCTGGCCGGAGCCCAGCTCCAGATTCTGCCCTTCGGCGCTGCCACCTTCGAAGGCTTCACCGTCTTTCAGGCCCTTGAAATCGATGTTGACACGGTCGCCGCTTTCCGCGGCACGCTCGACTTCTGCAAACTCGGCACGCTGCTGACGCAGGGTTTCGATCATGGTATCGACGTCCGCGTCAGTCACTTCTGCCTGGGGCTTTTCCACTTCGATGGAATCAAAGGCAGACAGCTCAACGTCCGGGTACACCTCGAAGGTGGCGACAAATTCCAGATCCTGGCCGGATTCGTTCTTGGTGGCTTCAAAGCCCGGCATGCCGGCCGGCTGCAGCTTTTCCTGCTCCACGGCTTCGATGAAGGCTTCGCGCATCACATCAGCCAGCACTTCGTTACGCACGGCGCTGCCGAAGCGACGCTTTACTTCACGCATGGGCACTTTGCCCGGGCGGAAACCGTCCAGACGGACATTTTTCTGGGCTTCCTGGAGCTTGCCTTCTACTGCGGAGTCCACTTTCTCCGCCGGCACACCCACCGTCAGACGGCGCTCTAGACCTGAAGTCGTTTCAACAGAAACCTGCATAACATCCTCTTTAAAAAGACTTTTTGCTGCTCGCCGTCGGAAAATAAGCCAGACGGCCTGAATTAAAGGCGCAGATTATAATCAAAAGGCGCCCACTGTGCCTACAGAGCCGCCGCTATCTCCAGATACCGGCAGCCCATACGAAAAAGCCTCCGGGAATTCCCGGAGGCTTTTAAATTGGGGTGACTGAGGGGATTTGAACCCCCGACCACCGGAGTCACAATCCGGGGCTCTACCAACTGAGCTACAGTCACCATAAACCATATTGTCTGTCCTGCGCGTCGCCGCTTTACTGGCAAATGGCGCGCCTGGCAGGACTCGAACCTGCAACCGACGGCTTAGAAGGCCGTTGCTCTATCCGGTTGAGCTACAGGCGCATTGCAGGTTTCGCCTTCTCTATAATGGTCGGGGTGGAGGGATTCGAACCCCCGACATCCTGCTCCCAAAGCAGGCGCGCTACCAGGCTGCGCTACACCCCGATGTTCTGTCACGCCTACATAGCTTGAAAGCGAGGCGCGAATAATACTCGGCACCCCCGGGAGCGTCAACGGATTCGGCAACAAAAATATGCCTAACGTTCAGATTTTAGACAACTTTTGCGCCCATGGCCGGTGCGTGCGAGAATCGCGCCGTTTTCGCCCCAACCTCCTTGCCAATTTCAGCCAATGTTAGAGAGACCCCACCATGACCGCCCAGATTCTTGATGGCAAAGCCCTGGCCCAGCAGTTTGAAGAGGAAATGCGTGAGCGCGTTGATGCGCTGAAAGCCAAAGCCAACGGCCGCACCCCTATTCTCGCCACTATTCTGGTCGGCGCCGATCCGGCCTCTGCCACCTACGTAAAGATGAAGGGCAATGCCTGTCGCCGGGTCGGTATGGAATCTGAAGCCATCGAACTGCCGGCGAAAACCACCACCGAACAGCTGCTGGCCAAGATTGATGAGCTGAACAGCAACCCGGATGTGCACGGCATCCTGCTGCAACACCCGGTGCCGGCCCAGATTGATGAGCGCGCCTGTTTCGATGCCATCAGCCTGGAAAAGGATGTAGATGGCGTTACCTGCCTGGGCTTTGGTCGCATGAGCATGGGCGAAACCGCTTACGGGTGCGCCACCCCCAAGGGAATCATGCGCCTGCTGGAGCACTACCAGGTGGAATTGGAGGGCAAGCACGCCGTTGTGGTCGGGCGCAGCGCCATTCTCGGCAAGCCCATGGCAATGATGCTGCTGGAAGCCAACGCCACCGTGACCATCTGCCACAGCCGCACCCGTAACCTGCCGGAACTGGTCAAGCAGGCAGATATCGTGGTGGGCGCCGTGGGCAAACCTGAATTCATCAAGGCAGACTGGATCAAGGATGGTGCTGTCGTCGTGGATGCCGGCTTCCACCCGGAGAAATGCGGTGACATTGAACTGACCCCGCTGGTAGACCGTGTCAGCGCCTATACCCCGGTACCTGGCGGTGTCGGTCCTATGACCATCAACACCCTGATTTTCCAGACCCTGCAGTCCGGCGAAAAAGCGCTCGGCTAACCCAGATCGTCCCTGCCCGACTGGTGCCGCCAATGGCGGCGCCAGTGCCCCTCCTCTATTTTTGCGATTTCGCCCACAAAGCAAAGCAACGCTACGCAGTCACAACCGGCGGTAACATTATTGTCCGCTCCTGCGGCCTATAGTTTTCTGAGCCTCATCCGCGAGGCGTCGCTATAGACCCAAGGAGAACCACTATGGCAGGGAAGTTCGAAATCGATAAGGCCAGCAACGGTCAGTACATCTTTCGCCTGAAAGCCGGCAACGGAGAAATCATCCTATCCAGCGAGCAGTACACCACCAAGAGTGCCTGTGAAAATGGTGTGGACTCGGTAAAAAAGAATGCCCCGGACGACAGCCGCTATGAGCGCAAGGAGGCCAAGGACGGCAGGCACTATTTTTCCCTGAAAGCCGCCAACCACCAGATCATTGGTCAGAGCCAGATGTACAAGAGCACCAGTGGCATGGAAAACGGCATTGACTCAGTGAAGAGCAATGCTCCGGATGCGCCGGTGGATGATCTGACCGACTGATACAAAAAAGGGCCACGTACGTGGCCCTTTTTCCTGCTACTTTCTATCGCTGAATCAGGCTTCCTTTGGCCAGGATTCGCGCAGACCGACCGTCTGATTGAACACCAGCTTGTCCTCGCTGCTGTCCTGATCCACACAGAAATACCCCTCACGTTCAAACTGGTAGCGGGTTTCCGCCAAAACCCCGCGCAGCCCAGGCTCAACCCAACAACCATCCAGCACACTCAGGGAATCCGGATTGATGTGGGACAGGAAAGTCTGCCCTTCTTCGGTCTTGTTGGGATTCGCTGCGGTGAACAGACGATCGTAAAGGCGCACCTCGCAAGGCACCCCTTTGCTGGCGCTGACCCAGTGGATCACCCCGCGCAGTTTGCCCTGGTCATCCGCATTCTCCGGGTTCTTGCCCAGGGTGTCCGGGTCATAGGTGCAACGCACTTCCACAATCTCGCCACTGTCATCGCGCACCACGTCGGTGGCGCGGATCACATAGCCGTAGCGCAGGCGCACCCGGTCACCCAGCACCAGGCGCTTGAACTTCTTGTTGGCCTCTTCGCGGAAATCCTCCCGGTCGATATACACCTCACGGGTCATGGGTACCTGGCGGGTGCCCATGGTCTCGTTCTGCGGGTGTACCGGTGCAGTCAGGGATTCCTCGTGGCCCTCCTCCCAGTTTTCGATGACCACTTTCAGGGGGTGCAGCACACACATGGCACGGGGGGCATGCTGGTTCAGGTCGTCACGGATGGCGGCTTCCAGCATCCCCATATCCACCACGGAATCGGCCCGGCTGACGCCCACGGACTCACAGAAGGTACGGATGGAAGCCGGCGTATAGCCACGACGGCGCAGGCCGCTGATAGTCGGCATGCGCGGGTCGTTCCAGCCTTCCACATGCCCCTCATCAACCAGTTGTTTGAGCTTGCGCTTGCTGGTCACCGTGTAATTCAGGTTCAGCCGGGCAAACTCATACTGACGCGGGTTAGCGGGCACGGAGGTGTTCTCGATGACCCAGTCATAGAAGGGCCGGTGATCTTCGAACTCCAGGGTACAGAGGCTGTGGGTAATCCCCTCGATGGCATCGGACAACGGATGGGTAAAATCGTACATGGGGTAAATCACCCACTTGTCGCCGGTCTGATGGTGCACTTTTTTGCGAATACGATAGAGAATCGGATCGCGCATCGTCAGATTGGGGCTCTGCATGTCGATTTTGGCACGCAACACCGCCGCGCCCTCGTCCAGCTCGCCGCTGCGCATCTGCTCGAACAGGGCCAGGTTCTCTTCCACAGTCCGCTCGCGATAGGGGCTTGGCTTGCCCGGGGTGGTAAAGTTGCCACGGTACTCGGCAATCTGCTCCGGGCTCAGGCTGTCCACGTAGGCCAGCCCCTTGTGGATCAGCTCTACAGCCAGCTCATAAAGCCGGTCGAAATAGTCACTGGCGAAATGCTCCTGGCCATTCCAGGCGAAGCCCAGCCACTGCACATCGTGCTTGATAGACTGGATGTACTCGTCTTCTTCCTTCTCGGGATTGGTGTCGTCGAAGCGCAGGTTGCACCTGCCGTTATAGCTTTCGGCAATCCCGAAGTTCAGGCAGATAGATTTGGCATGACCGATATGCAGGTACCCATTGGGTTCCGGCGGAAAACGGGTCACCACCTGGCCGTCGTTTTTACCTTCTGCGAGGTCACGGTCGATGATCTGTCTGATAAAATTGCTGGGCGCTTTCGTTTCGCTCATGGGTCTTGGCCAGTCCGGAAGGCAGGGAGCCTGAATATGGGCAGGCTCTCACGGTGAAAATGAAGGTGCGCTAGTGTACTGTACGCCCCCCAACAGTCAAAGACTCAGGGCCAGCCCGGGAACAAAAACCCGCAGCGGGCCCATCTTGCGGAGAAAACCTGATGAAAGTGGTGCTGACAACAACCTACGGCAAAATCACCCTGCAACTGGACGCAGAGAAAGCGCCGATTACTACCGAGAACTTTGTTCAATACGTCAAGGATGGCCACTTCGACGGCACCATCTTCCACCGTGTTATCAGCAACTTCATGATCCAGGGCGGCGGCTTCACTGAAGATATGCAGCAAAAACCCACCCGTGACACCATCCAGAACGAGGCCGGTAATGGCCTGTCCAACAAGGCCGGCACCATCGCCATGGCGCGCACCCCGGACCCGCACTCCGCCTCCGCCCAGTTCTTCATCAACGTGGCCGACAACCACTTCCTGGACAAGGAACGCAGCCAGGATGGCTGGGGTTATGCCGTGTTCGGCGCGGTCAGCGACGGCATGGACGTGGTAGAGAAAATCCGCAATGTGGCCACCGGTAACAGCGGCTTTCACCAGGATGTACCGGTGGAGCCGGTGCTGATCGAATCTGCTGAACTGATCGAGGACTGAACCCATGCGCGTTCTGGCCACTGCCCTGCTCGCCCTGTTACCGACCCTGCTGCTCGCCAACCCGCAGGTTCGCCTGGAAACCTCTGCCGGCCCGGTCACCGTGGAGCTCTACGAGGACAAGGCGCCGCAGACCGTCGCCAACTTCCTCAAGTATGTGGACGACGGCTTCTACGATGGCACCCAGTTCCACCGGGTAATTCGCGGTTTCATGATACAGGGCGGCGGCTTTGACCAGAGCGGGCAGCGTAAGGCCACCCGCTCACCGATCCAGAATGAAGCGGACAACGGTCTGAGCAATGAGCGCGGCACTCTGGCCATGGCCCGCACCGGCAACCCGCACTCTGCCACAGCGCAGTTCTTCATCAATCTGGTTGACAATGACAACCTGGACTTTTCAGGCAAGAATGCCCGTGGCTGGGGCTATGCCGTCTTTGGCAAGGTCACAGACGGCATGCCGGTAGTGGACAACATCGCCCGTGAACGCACTACCAGCCAGCGCCTCAACGGCATGCTGGCGCGGGATGTGCCGGAAGTGCCCATCCTGATTACCCGAGCCTACCGCCTGGATTCAGCCGGCGAAGAAGAAAAAGGCGCACAGTGACCATGAGCTACACCCTGTTCATTTCCGACCTGCATCTGGACCCGGCCCGACCGGAACATCTTGAAGCCCTGGGCGAACTGCTCGAAGCCCACGCCGGCAAAGCTGACGCCCTATATGTACTGGGCGACCTGTTCGAAGCCTGGATCGGCGACGACGATGACACCCCGTTCAATCAGGAAGCGATCAGCGCCTTCCGCAGCTTCAGCGACAACGGCAGCCAGCTCTACTTCATGCATGGCAACCGGGATTTCATGCTCGGTGACGATTTCGCTGCCGCCTGTGGCGGCACTCTGCTGGAGGAAGGCACCGTGGTGGATCTGTATGGCACCCGCGCCCTGCTGATGCACGGCGACAGCCTGTGCACCCTGGACACGGCCTACCAACAGTTTCGCACCATGGCCCGTAACCCCCAGTGGCAACAGGGGATGCTCGCCAAGCCCCTGGAAGAACGCCGCATGATCGCCCAGGGCATGCGCATGCAAAGCCAGGGCAACAACGCCAACAAGGCGGAAAACATCATGGACGTGACTCCGGAAGAAGTAGTCCGGGTCATGGAGGAAGCCAGCGTCAAACACCTGATCCACGGCCACACCCATCGTCCCAACATCCATGACGTCGCGCTGGCCGATGGCCAGGGAAAACGCTGGGTGTTGGGTGATTGGGGCAAGCTGGGGTGGCAGATTGTGGCGGACAGTGAGAAGGGGCTGCGGTTGGAGAGCTTTGAGATTAATTGATAATTGAGAATGGATAATTGATAACGCGCGAATTAGCGCTATCAATCTCTTGAACGTAAGAGGCCGCGCCCACCTTTGAGCGCGGCCCCTTACGTTTACGAAACAATAAAACTGTCCCGCGAGTTATCAATTATCCATTCTCAATTATCAATTGCCTCCTGGCGTTCCAGAATGAAACCGAAACTCCGAATCCGGCGATTCCACCAGCTCACGCTCCACTTCCTTGAAGAAACCCACCCGCTCCTCGATCGGCCCACCGGCATATTGTTCGGCCAGGGTCAGGTAATCCTCGAAGTGTCGTGATTCGCTTTTCAGAAGATAACGGTAGTAGCGACCTAACTCCTCATCCACATGAGGAGCCAGAGCCGCAAAGCGCTCGCAGCTTCTCGCTTCAATCAGGGCCCCGACAATCAGGGTATCGATGAGACGCCCGGGTTCGCTGGTGCGCACATGCTGGCGCAGGCCCTTGGCATAACGCGCCGGCGTCATATGGTCATAGGTAACGCCACGCTGACGCATGATCTGCAGCACCTGCTCGAAATGCAGCAGTTCCTCGCGGGCAAGCTGGCTCAGGGCGTCCAATAATTCCGGCCGGTCCACATAGCGAAACATGAGATTCAGTGCTGTGCTGGCGGCCTTCTTTTCGCAATGGGCATGATCAATCAGCAGGATGTCCGGGTGCTGCAGCGCCCAGCCGATCCAGGCAGGCGGTGTGGCACAGGGCAAAAAGTCTTGGATATGGGAGATATCGTGCATGGCGTCCTCAGGGTCGGCGCGCATTATAGCGGGATACGACCACACCAGCACACCACGCCCAGCAACGCGGTTTCTCGATTTTCTGCATCAGGCATCTGGCGTCCTGCGTCCGGCGTCCTATACTCTCTCGCCATGGGCCGACGAACCAATCCAAAAATCCAACGAATTAAAGGTGTGGCCGCAGTCACCACGCTGCGACTGATCGCTTTTCTTCCTTACGCTGTGAACCGCTGCATCGCCAGTCTGTTCGGGGCTTTGCTGTCCAGACTCCCCACTGAAGCCCGGCGCGTGTCCCGGATCAATCTGGCGCTGTGTTACCCTCAACTGGATGAAACACGGCGCCACCAGCTGGCCCGACAATCCCTGCAGGAAAGCGCCCGCAACACCTTCGAGATCGCCCTGTTCTGGCGGCACCCGGAGCAAGGCCTGAAACGAATCGTGGCAGTGGATGGCGACGCCCCCCTGCGTCAGGCGGTGCATGAAGGCAAACCGGTGATGATTCTGGCACCTCATCTGGGATGCTGGGAGGTGCTCAATTTCTGGCTGGCCACCGAGTTCGGTCTGCATGCCATGTTTGCCCCTTCCGGGCTGCCGGAAGTGGATGACCTGATACGCTCCGGTCGCGAGCACTTCGGCTCCACTATGTACCCCACCACCGCACGGGGCGTGGCCGGTCTGGTTCGCGCCATGAAGAAAGGCGCACTCACCGCCATCCTGCCAGACCAGGTACCGGATCGCCGCAGCGGCCGGCACGCCCCCTTCTATGGTCAGCCAGCCTACACCGGCACCCTGGCCTGCAAATTGATCCGCCAGACCGGCGCAGTCACCTTCATGGCCTGGGCCCGGCGCCTGCCGGACGGCCAGGGATTCGAAATTCGCGTGCGCCCGGCGGACCCGCAAGTGGCCGATGATGATCTGGACACCTCCCTCACCGCCATGAACGGCTCCATCGCAAGCCTGATCGACGAGGAGCCAACCCAGTACCTGTGGAGCTATAAACGCTTCCGGCGCCCGCCTACAGGGCATCAAGCGCCCTACTGATCGCCACTCATCTCGCTTTCAGTGATTGCGAGTATTCATCCCATGAATGGCTGTAACCGCGGTTTGGCTTAACAGTTGATGGCGTTTCGGCTATACTCCGCGCGCAATTCCAACCCCCAGTAACACCCTAAAAGACTGATTTCCAAAAGAAATCAGCCAATTCGAGTAAAGAGGGACACGCTGTGCTAGAAGCCTATCGCAAACATGTTGAAGAGCGCGCCGCCGAAGGTGTGCCGCCCAAGCCGCTGAACGAGCAGCAGGTTGCCGAGCTGGTCGAACTGCTGAAAAACCCGCCGGCTGGCGAAGAAGAATTCATCCAGGACCTGTTCGTTAACCGTGTTCCGCCCGGCGTGGACCAGGCCGCCTACGTGAAGGCAGCCTTCCTGACCGCGATTGTGAAAGGCGAAGCCAGCTCTCCCCTGATCGACCGCAAGCGTGCCGTGCAACTGCTGGGCACCATGCAGGGCGGTTACAACGTTGCCACCTTGGTGGAAGCTCTGGACGATGCCGAACTGGCTGAAATCGCCGCCGACGAGCTTAAGCACACCCTGCTGGTATTCGATGCCTTCCACGACGTGGAAGACAAGATGAAAGCCGGCAACGCCAAGGCCAAGGAAGTCATCGAGTCCTGGGCCGAAGGCGAGTGGTTCACCCAGCGCCCGGACCTGGCAGAGAAAATGTCTCTGACCGTCTTCAAGGTAACCGGCGAAACCAACACCGATGACCTGTCCCCGGCCCAGGACGCCTGGAGCCGCCCGGATATCCCGCTGCACGGCAACGCCATGCTGAAGAATGCCCGTGAAGGCATTCACCCGGAGAAAGACGGCGAAATCGGCCCGCTCAAGCAAATGGAAGAACTGAAGGCCAAAGGCCTCCCCGTTGCCTACGTGGGCGACGTTGTGGGTACCGGTTCCTCCCGTAAGTCCGCCACCAACTCCGTGCTGTGGCACTTTGGTGACGACATCCCGTTCGTACCGAACAAGCGCGCTGGTGGCGTGTGCATCGGTGGCAAGATCGCCCCCATCTTCTTCAACACCATGGAAGACTCCGGCGCCCTGCCCTTTGAATGCGACGTTTCCAAGATGGAAACCGGCGACCAGATCGACGTTTACCCGTTCGCTGGCAAGGTTGAGAAGAACGGCGAAGTAATCGCTGAATTCGACCTGCGTTCCCAGGTGCTGCTGGACGAAGTTCGCGCTGGCGGCCGTATCAACCTGATCATCGGTCGCGGCCTGACCACCAAGGCCCGTGAAGCTCTGGGTCTGGCACCGTCTGACCTGTTCCGCAAGCCGGAGCAACCGGGTGATTCCAGCAAGGGTTACACCCTGGCCCAGAAGATGGTCGGCAAGGCCTGCGGCCTGGAAGGCGTTCGCCCCGGCATGTACTGCGAGCCGAAGATGACCACAGTAGGTTCCCAGGACACCACTGGCCCGATGACCCGTGACGAGCTGAAAGATCTGGCCTGTCTGGGCTTCCAGGCGGACCTGGTAATGCAGTCCTTCTGTCACACCGCCGCTTACCCCAAGCCGGTTGACGTGGAAACCCAGCATACCCTGCCCGACTTCATCATGAACCGTGGCGGTGTCTCCCTGCGTCCGGGCGACGGCATCATCCACTCCTGGCTGAACCG
>NZ_JABURH010000115.1 GCF_014762765.1 Alcanivorax sp. | reverse complement strand
GTGGCGGCCCAGAGCGGCAACTTCCAGCTCAACGTGATGCTGCCGCTGGTGGCCAGCAACCTGCTGGACATGACCGCCTGGTTGGCCAACAGCTGCCGGAACCTGGCCGACCGGGCCATCACCGACATGACCTTCAATGAAGACCGTCTGGCCGAGGGCGTGGGCAAGAACCCGATTCTGGTCACCGCCCTGAATCCGGTGATCGGCTATGAGAAGGCGGCGAAGATTGCCAAGGAGGCCTTCGCCAGTGGTCGACCGGTGATCGACGTGGCCGAGGAACAGTCCGACCTGTCCCGGGACGAACTGGAAAAACTGCTGGACCCGAAAACCCTCACTCGCCTCTGAATCCGTAGGGTGCACGGAGCCCCAGGCGAACTGCACCGTGAGGTGGTCAATGGTGCAGTTCGCCTGGGGCTCCGTGCACCCTACATTTCCTTCAGCGCTTTATGCGTTTATACCTAGACACAGCGTCTACACCGAGTAGTATTTTGTTACCTCAGGCGCAGCTGAACGGATGACCCGTGCGGGGGACTGTGTCAGTCTTGAACGCCTTACATACTCACAGGTATGGACGCCATGCCCCGCCCATATCGCCAGAATAACAAGGTAACGGAGCCACTATGAGCAGTAACCTCACCATCCAGCGCACCCCCTCCGCCGTGGAGCCGCCGCTGGTGATCAACCGAATTCTCGAAGCGGGCGTGCAAAAGGCGCCGGCACAGACCATCACCTACGGCGACCGGGACTTTACCTACCGGGAATTTGAAGAACGGGTACATCGTCTGGCCGGTGCCCTGGCCGCCCAGGGTATCAAGCCCGGCGACACCGTGGCTGTGATGGACTGGGATACCAACCGTTATCTGGAAGCCTTCTTTGCCATCCCCATGATGGGCGCGGTGCTGCACACCGTGAACGTGCGTCTGAGCCCGGAACAGGTGCTCTACACCATCAATCACGCCGAGGATGACGCCATCCTGGTGAACAGCGAATTCCTGCCGATCCTGGAAGCGGTGAAGGACCGCATCGAGCCGGTGAAGACCTACATTCTGCTCGACGACGACGGCGTGAAAAGCAGCGATGCGCTGCCCATCGCCGGTGAGTACGAAGACCTGCTGGCCAAGGCGCCGGCCCGTTATGATTTCCCCGAGCTGGATGAAAACACCCGCGCCACCACCTTCTACACCACCGGCACCACCGGCCTGCCAAAGGGCGTGTACTTCTCCCACCGCCAGCTGGTGCTACACACCTTTGCCGGCCGCTCTTCCATGGCCGGCGTGGGCCAGGGGCGTTTCAACGAAGACGACGTCTACATGCCGATTACCCCCATGTTCCACGTGCATGCCTGGGGTATTCCCTACATGGCCACCCTGATGGGGGTGCAGCAGGTGTACCCGGGTCGCTATGAGCCGGCCTCCCTGCTCAAATTGCTGGTCACCAAGAAGGTCACTTTCTCCCACTGCGTTCCCACCATCATCCAGATGCTGTTGCAGGCGGAAGCGGCCAAGAGCATCGACCTGAGTGGCTGGAAAGTGATCATCGGCGGTTCCGCCCTGCCCAAGGCCCTGGCCATGGGTGCCCTGGAGCGCGGCATCGATATCTACACCGGTTACGGCATGAGCGAGACTTGTCCACTGCTGACCCTGGCGCAACTGACCCCGGAACTGGAAAAGGCCGACCTGGAAACCCAGGCGGACTACCGCACCCGCACCGGCCGCCCGGTGGCCATGGTGCAGCTGCGTATTGTCGATGCGGAAATGAACGACGTGCCCCACGACGGCAAGAGTCAGGGGGAAGTGGTGGTTCGCGCGCCCTGGCTGACCCAGGGGTACCTGCATGACACGGAGAAATCCGAGGAACTGTGGGCCGGCGGTTGGCTGCACACCGGGGATGTGGCGGTGATGAGCGAAGACGGCTGGCTGAAGATCGTTGACCGCATCAAGGACGTGATCAAGACCGGTGGCGAATGGGTCTCCTCCATCGACCTGGAAGGCATGATCCTGCAGCATGCGGGCGTGGGTGAGTGTGCCGTGGTCGGCGTACCCGATGAAAAATGGGGCGAGCGCCCGGTGGCCCTGGTGGTCAAGAACGGCGATGCGGATGAGGAGGGCATCAAGGCCTTGATGGCGGATTACGCCGACAAAGGCATCATCAGCCGCTATGGCATTCCCGATCGCGTCATCTTCGTGGATGAGCTGCCGCGCACTTCCGTGGGCAAGCTGGACAAGAAGAAGATGCGCGCCGAAATGGTGTAACGCCTGAAGGCGTCACGCTACCGAAAAGCCCGCCACTCGGCGGGCTTTTTATTGGTGAACAAAGCAGACGCTGAATCAAAAGACTTTCCACCACAGAGCACACAGAGGCAAAGAAGGTTTATCGTGGAGTAGAGTGAAAAATGGCTGCTGTGCCAACTTGCTGGCGATGGTGGTTGTGGTGCAGTTCGCCTTGAGCTCAGTGCACCCTACGCAATCTGTGGGGTGGGCAGGGATTCAGATTGCAGGTGCTGTCATCCGCCAGGCGAGCAAATTTGCGATAAACAAAAGAACTGGGGTTTTCTCGGTGTGCTCTGTGCCCTCTGTGGTGAAAGCGTCGTTGGTTTTCTGCTCCTGCAGCAAGAATCTGCGCGTAAACTGAATTTCCTTCATAATTCTTTGTCACTTTAACGCTCCCTCTACAAATTGCTTGCATAATTGGGCGCTAAGCTTCCTTTTCGGCTTGTTGCAAATCATCTTTTGGAGACATTCATGAAGCGGATTATCGCCGCCCTGATATTGGTGCTGCTGGTAGGTGCTGGCCTCTGGTGGGCCCTGGCGCCCGCGCCGGCACCCATGGGGCAGCGTCCGCCCACGGTGGTTAACCTGGCACCGAGCATCGAACGTTCCCTGTTTGATCGGGTGGAAGCGGTGGGTACAGCACGTGCCGCCCAGGCAGTGACCATCCTTACCGAAGTCCCCGGTCGGGTGGCTAAGATTCATTTTCGCCAGGGGCAGAAGGTAGAACAGGGTAAGCTGCTGGTCACTCTGGATGACCGCAATGCCAGCGCCGAGCTGGCGCGCAGCGAAGCGGAATATCAACGGGCGCTGAACGATTTCCAGCGCGGCCAGAAACTGGTGAAGAGCCGCGCTATTTCCCAGTCTGAAGTGGATACCTTTCGCACCACCCTGGATGGGGCCAAGGCCAGTCGCGATGCCGCCCGGGCGAACCTGAATGACCATACCATCCGGGCGCCCTTCGCCGGTGTGGTGGGCTTGCGACAGGTGGATGCGGGCGGTTACCTGCAAACCGGCGATGCCATCACCACCCTGGATAACCTGGGCTATATCGAAGTGGATTTCCAGGTACCGGAACGCTATCTGGCACGGCTGGTTTCCGGCCTGCCGGTGCAGGCCCGCAATGAAGCGTTTCCGGATCAGGTGTTCGAAGGCAATATCACTGACCTGGATTCCCGGGTGAGCACGGCGAGTCGCAGCCTGACCGCCCGGGCCCGGCTTGAAAATCCCCAGGACCGGATTCGTCCCGGGCAGTTTCTGCGTGTGTCTGTGCAACTGGCCGAGCGTGATGCGCTGCTGGTGCCCGAGCAGTCGATCATTACCCAGGGGGCGCAGAGCTATGTGTTCACCGTTACGGCCGACAACACTGCCGAACGCCATCCGGTCACCCTGGGTGGTCGTCGTGATGGCTGGGTGGAAATCACCAGCGGCCTGACCGGCCAGCCGGATGTGGTGGTCAACGGCCATTCCCGTCTGGGAAGCGGCCAGGCGGTGCAGGTGCTGGATAACCCCGAGGCCTTGCTGCCGGGCCAGCGGGCCCTGCTGGAACCCGTCTCGCCGGACGCCGATCAGGCGGACAGCGAGGCCGCTGCATGATTCTCTCCGATATCTCCATCAAGCGACCGGTGTTCGCCACCGTGATCAGCTTGTTGATCGTGGTGTTCGGCATCAGCGCCTTGATGAAACTGTCGGTGCGCGAATACCCGGACATCGATCCGCCTGAAGTGTCCATCTCGGTGGACTACGCCGGCGCCGCCCCGGAAGTCATCGATACCCAGATTATCCAGGTCATCGAAGGGGCCGTGGCCGGGGTGGAAGGGGTGCGCAAGATCGAATCGCGTAGCCGGCTGGGTTCCGCCCGTACCAGTGTGGAATTCAACCTGGACCGGGATGTGGACGTGGCCGCCAACGACCTGCGCGATGCGGTGTCGCGGGTGCTTAATCGTCTGCCGGAAGAAGCGGACACCCCGGTGATCGCCAAATCCGACGCGGATGCCCGGCCCATTATCTGGGTCACCCTGACCAGCAGTACCCTGGCCCCCCAGGAACTCACCGACTTTGCCGAGCGTTCCCTGGTGGACCGTTTTGCGGTGCTGGACGGGGTATCGGAAGTCTTCATCGGCGGCGAACGCCGCTACGCCATGCGCGTCTGGCTGGACCGTCAGAGCATGGCCGCCAACCAGGTGACGGTCACCGATATCGAACAGGCCTTGCGCAGCAACAACGTGGAATTGCCCGCCGGGCGGCTGGAATCCCAGTCCCGTGCCTTTACCGTGCGGGCCGACAACCGCCTGTCTTCGGTGAACGAATTCGAGGACCTGGTAGTGCGCCGCCAGGGTAATTACCTGCTGCGGGTGGGGGATGTGGCCCGGGTGGAACTGGGCGTGGAAAGCGATGACACCGTGCTGCGCGCCAACGGCGAGACCGCCATCGGCCTGGGCATCATCCGCCAGTCCAAGGCCAATACCGTGGCAGTCTCTGACAACGTACAGGCGGAAATTGAAGCGGTGCGCACCAGCCTGCCAGCGGATATCAGCCTGGATGTGAACTACGACGAATCCCTGTTTATCCGCGCCTCCATCAAGGAAGTACTGGTGACCCTGGGCATTTCCGTGGTGCTGGTGATCGCGGTGATCTTCGCCTTTCTGGGCAATCTGCGCGCCACCCTGATTCCGGCGGTGACCATTCCGGTATCCATCATCGGTGCCTTTATCGGCCTGGGCATCATGGATTTCTCCATCAACGTGCTCACCCTGCTGGCGCTGATCCTGGCCATCGGCCTGGTGGTGGACGATGCCATCGTCATGCTGGAAAACATCCAGCGCC
>NZ_JABURH010000165.1:8940-42367 GCF_014762765.1 Alcanivorax sp. | reverse complement strand
CCCCTTCAGCGTCACCGTATTGCCAAACAGGCGCACCGTGCCATTCGCTTTAATGGTGATGCCGCCACCACCCTGATGCAGGGTGAGATCTCCGCTGCCATCGCCACGGATGTCGATGGCATCGGTCGCTTGCAGGTGCAGGTTGCCGCCGACCTTGCTGGCCAGGCCTTTCCTGGCCGTAATGGTTGCGCTTCCCTGCACCCTAAGCTGGCTGTTAACAGCGCTGTACAATTCCAGGTTTTGGCCGGATTCCAGGGCGGCATTGTCGGTGGCGGTTAGATGGGTATTAGTCTGGGACTGGTGGTGAATCACACCGGAATCGGTGTGGGTCACAGAGCGGTTCAGGACTTGCGTTGTGCTGTCGCTGCCGATTCGGATCTGGCTGTTTCTCCCGACGTCAATATTCTGATGTTGGCCTGCGCGCATCACTAATGCCCCTTGCTCACAGGCGAGAGTCATCAGCGGGCTTTCGCTGTTGGCGTTCAGGTCCAGGAGACATTGGCCATCCGGGGTGTTCAGGGTAATCGCTTGCGCCTCTTTGCTGTCATTGAGATTCAACAAATGACCGGCCGGGGTAAGGATACGATTTTCCGGCGCGTTTCGGTTACTCACCGGGCCCGGTTGGGATGCTGCGGGTGCATAGCCCAGTATCAACGGCTTGTCCGGGTCGTTGTTCAGGCAGGTCAACAGCACTTCAGCACCGTTTCTCAGCGGCCAGTCCCAGCCTGTGGCTTGCCCGTCTTTGCCGGGCAAGCTGCCGTGGGGCTGTAGCTGGCGCAGGGGTGGGCTGGATTCGGTAAGGGGCTGGTCGCCATCGTCAAAATCAATGCGGGCTTTGCGGTTGGCCACGCCATCCACATGACTATAGGGGCCGCCAGCTTCGACCCGTGCCGGGAAAACCAGAGGGAGCGAGATTTGAGCAGGCAACGCCGGGCGAAAGGGCTGCGCTAACGGTAGTAGTTCAGCCTCCCAGGTAAATCCATTGGGACTGTTACCCTGGTAGTTTCTGGGGGAGGAGAACGTCAGCGCAGCACGGGTGACCAGGCAAGGGCCATGCCCTGCAACGGGAAGCCACTGGCCAACTTGCAAGTCCCCAACGGCACCGGATGCCAGAATGGTATGGGACCGGCATTGCTGCCTTTCCTGCTCCAGACGAGCTTGCGTCAGACTGGCATTGGCATCACCGCTACCAGACTGGAAAAAAGTTTGCTGGGTTGCCACCTTGCCTGCCGATGACTGACTTTCCTGTGTCAGGGCGGCGGCTTCCGATGGGCACACTTGCTGATGAACCCGGCTGCGGTCGGGCTTCCAGCGGTAATATCGACGTGACTGGCGCAATGCAACCATGGCATGGCCAGCCACACTGCGACTCCCGCCGGTTTCTGCGGTAACCGCCAGATCACCCCGGTCTGCACGGCTGGCGCCGTGCTGGTCGTCGGCCAGGACGATGACCTCGCCCTGCTCTGCCAGGGTGGAATAGAACCAGATGCCATCCCGGGCCAGGAGGCGCTGCAGGAACTGCAGGTCGGTTTCTCCTACCTGCGCCGTCCAGTCCATGGCCGGATAATGTTCATGGGTGCGGTTGTCTACCGTAAGGCCATATTCCTGCAGTAGCTCTTCTGCCAGTTCGATGACGGTGCGGCGATGAACGATGCGATAGCGGGATTGCTGTCGCAGCGCCGCAAGTCCGGAGGCGACGGTGAGCACCCACTCCTCCTGACCATCAGGCAGGATCCGCCCCTGATCAATACGAGTCACCTTGCCGGCATAATCCCGGCTCAGGCCATCCGCACTGGTGCAGCTCCACTGCGCAGGTTTATCCAGAAAACTGCCCGCTTCCACGCCCACGGCAACCGCACAGTAAAACCGGTATTCGCTGATCTGGCTGAGGGAAGAATTCGCAGTCAGGGCGTAGGGCTCCAATGGCAGCCCATCGACGGTGAGGGTAATTTCACCCCCGCCGAGGCCTTCATTATCGTTGCCAAACAATGACGCACCGGCCTGCTCCAGACGCTCACCGATTTCTTCTTTGACGTCATCCAGAGCGTCGTCCAGTTTGCCTTCGATATTATCCAGCCAACCCATCGCAGCCTTCCCTGATTGCTTGGTTATGCGTATTACGTCGATCCTGGGGTAGTGGGTTACGCCTGCGGCTAACCCACCCTGCTTTTGTTCCGGGTGAAGGTTTTAGTTACTACCTACCATCTGGCCATCCACCTTGATGGAGCCACCGGAGATTTCCACATTGGGGCCGTCAATAATCAGATCCCCTCCGGGAGTGATTTCGATGGTGCCGCCGCCCTGACTGAGCCGAATGGGCGCACTGCCTGAACCCCGAATCGTGATGGCACCCTGTACATCAATGCCCAGCTTGCCGTTATCCACCACCACTGTTGCGTCACCGGACACCACATCCATGGAGAAGTTGGCTTCGGCTTTCGCAATCAGGTCCTTGCCGGCATGCAGGGTCATGTCACCCTTGTCCGTTGCCATGCGAAGATTGTCGCCGGCCTTGAACAGCAGGTCCGAGCCGGCTTGTAGCTCCACCTCGCCTTCCTGGGTCATCAACTTGAGATGGCGGGCCACGGTCACTGTCTGATCTTCGCCAATCTGGGTATCCTGCGAGCCGCCCACTTCGGTGGTCATGTTGCCACCGGCACGCAGTGCCATATCCCCTTCCACGCTTTCCAGGGTTGCCTGATGGGCGTCTTGCCGGGCATCCAGGCTCAAACGGTTTTTTCGTTCATGGGTGAACAGTTCGATGCGTTCTTCGCCAGCCCGGTCTTCCATCAGCAATTCGTTACCACCGCGGGTGCGCAGGATATGCTGACTGGGGTTGGACGCGGTGACCGGCCCCGGCGTGGCCGGGTTACTGAGAGCCCCAAGGATAATGGGACGGTCGATATCGCCGTTGACGCAACTGAGCAACACTTCGGTACCACCATGCAGGGGTAGGTGCATGCCACTGTCCGGGCCACCGTAGGGTTGCATCAGGCGTACCGGCGGGCTGGCTTCCCCCTGCGGTGAATCGCTGAGATCAAAGGGAAGACGGATACGGTAACGGCCCTGATCATCCAGGTAGGCATAATCGCTGCCATCCCCCTCCACCACGGCAGAAAAGCTGCCGTGAACCGGTGCCCGCTGCCAGGACGCTGCGCTGCGCCAGGGGATGGATACCGGCACCAGGGTCAATTCACTTTGCAGGCCGGGACGGTCACTGTTCTGACCGAAGGCGTGGCCCACACGCTGATCGCCCTGAATGGTCACCGCCGCCACCAGCCATTCGCCGTCGTGGCTGGGGTGGCCCGCGAGGATCAGCTTCATGCCGGGTACGAACTGGCCAGTGTCAGCCCGCGCGATCACCGTCTGCCGCTGTACGTCTTCTACTTCGCAGCGAACGCGGGCCATGGCATTGCCCTGCTCCGCGTCCACGGCGTTAACGCCCCAATGACACTGGTCGCCCCGACCGCCCAGTCCTTCGGCATAGCCCTGGGGCGGGTTATCCGGAGTATCCGGGTTATGGTCATAAACATTGAAAGTACCGCTGCGCCAGCGAATCGTTCGGGTAACCTGAAACACGCGCTCACTGCCGGCTGCCTGGCCACTTTCTGCATGAAACTCCAGCATGGCGCTGCCAAGGTTTTCCTGCAGGGCCGCGCTGTCATCTTGAAAGTAGAATTGTGGGCCGCTGTCGCCATGGACCACGGCGTAAAAGGCGCCGTCACGGGCCAGCAGCCGTTCCAGAAAATCCAGGTCGCTTTCTTCATACTGGACGGTCATGGCCCGCGCAGGTTGGGGCTGGCTGAACTCGATGGTGATGTCATCGGCGTTGAAGCTCGCTTCTTCCAGCACCTGTTCAATAATTTCCTGCACGGTCTTGTTGAGAAAGACCCGGTTGTGACGATTCAGCGCCAGCGTAAACAGCGGCGACACCAGATGCAGGCGCAAGCGGGCGCCTTCCGGGCTGGGGCCAAGCTCCTCCACCGCCTCCACCATGAAGGCAAAGTACTGTTGTTGACCGCCGCTTCCTTCCACTCGCAGGGTGGCCGCTTCCCCGGGCAGGGAGCCTAGCGACGGCTCGATACGCGCCAACACCTCCACCTGCATACGCCCCAGGGAAGACAGCGCCAGATCCTGCGAGGCAAAACACTCCACGGCCAGGGCCTCGTCGCCCATGCCCGCCACATCAATAAAGAAACGACACTTGGGGGCGTCCATCAATTGCTGCATGGCACCGCCGGCGACCTGCTCCAGCTGCTGCATAACAGAGGCTTTCAGGCTGTCCAGAGAAACGTCCCCGTTAGCCAACCCGGACAACATATTGCCATTGAGCAAACCCCCACCATCTACAGAAGGCAGGCCCGAGCCGGACAGTGCCGACTTCCCCGATGAGGGAATCCCTGCGTCACCAATCAGGTCTTTGGCGCGGTCCAGATACTTGTCGATACCCATGGAACTGTCCTTGTTGTGTTGTGGTTATCGTCAGGCGCTCAGGGATTCCGGCACCGGCTGGTCAGCGAAGACGGCCGTGATCTGCCCCTGCTCATCCAGTTCCAGGGTCAGAATATCGGGCATGTCGTCGTCGGCCATGTAGCCCAGCAGTTGCTGGGCCAGGCCCGGCATCAGTTGCTGCTCGATGACGGATTCCACCTGGCGGGCACCGCTCTCGGCCACCTGGCATTGTCGCGACAGTTGTTCCATGACTTTCTGGTCCACCCGGAAGGTAATGCCGTGGGCCTGCATCAACCGCTGGGCTACCGCATCCAGGCGCATGGCCACCACCGCATTGAGCATGTCCTGATCCAGAGGCCGGAAAGGGATCGCCTGCATACGAGCGAGCAAGGCTGCAGCGAAATGGCGGCGCAAATCCGGCTCGATGGCACTGATCAGCTGTGCATCGGTTGGTGCCTGCCAGGGGTTCTTCTCTTCATCGTCGTTATCGTTATTATCGGCATGATCGTCCTGTGCCTGCGCCGGTTCTTCTTCCGGTGGCAACGCCTGCTGTTGCAGGGTGTCGCTGCCCAGGTTAGAGGTCATCAGAATAACGGTGTTACGGAAATCAATTTCCCGCCCTTCCCCATCGCGCAATACACCGCGATCAAACACCTGATAGAACAGGTTCATCACATCCGGGTGGGCTTTTTCCACCTCATCCAGCAGGACCACCGAGTACGGGCGCTGGCGCACTGCTTCGGTGAGCACGCCGCCTTCGCCGAACCCCACATACCCCGGCGGGCTGCCCTTGAGCTGGGAGACGGTATGTGCTTCCTGGTATTCGCTCATGTTGATACTGACCAGGAATCGTTCACCACCGAACAGTTCATCGGCCAGGGCGCGAGCCGTTTCGGTTTTGCCCACACCGCTGGGGCCGGCAAGCAGGAAAACCCCCAGTGGGCCTTCGTTTTTTCGCAGGCCCGCCTTGGCGGCACGCAGGGTCCGTGCCAGCATGCTCAGCCCGCCATCCTGACCCACCACCCGCTGCGACAGACGCTGCTCCAGATCACGCAGCACCGACACTTCATCACGCTGCATGCGCCCGAGCGGTACCCCGGTCCAGTCCGCGATGACCGACGCTACCGTGGCTGCATTCACTTCCGGGTGGATCATGGGCTCACCGGCCTGCACCGCATGCAGCGTCTCGCGCTTTTCGCGACTGCCATCCAGAGCGGCCACGGAGGCCTGTTCCTGCTGCCAGCGCTGTTCGGTGGTTTCCATTTCGGCGGCCACCTGATCCTGCTCTGCCGTCAATTGTTGGCGCAGACGTTCATCGGCAGGCAGCCCGTGAGCCTGATCCTGCTGCAGGGCGGTCAGCCGTTGCTCCAGATAACGCAGACGCTCGGCGCCCTGTGACAGCCCCCGGGGCTGGCTGGCCTGGCTGAGTCGTACCCGGGCAGCGGCCGTATCGAGCACATCAATGGCCTTGTCCGGCAACTGGCGACCGGTGATATAGCGCTGGGACAAGGTGACCGCAGCAGACAGGGCTTCGTCTGTCAGATGCACGCCATGGTGATCGGCAAACTTGCTCTTCAGACCACTGAGCATCAGCAGCGCCCGCTCGCTATCCGGTTCGTCTACCGGAACCCGCTGAAAGCGGCGGTCCAGGGCCGCATCCCGTTCGAAGTAGCGCTTGTACTCCGCCCAGGTGGTGGCAGCGATGGTGCGCATGCCGCCCCGGGCCAGAGCCGGCTTGAGCAGGTTGGCGGCATCGTTCTGGCCGGCGTCGCCGCCGGCACCGATAAGGGTGTGGGCCTCATCAATAAAGAGGATCACCGGAGTGGGTGAATGCTGGATTTCGCTGATCACCTGTTTCAGGCGACGCTCGAATTCCCCTTTGACGCTGGCCCCGGCCTGCAACTGGCCCAGATCCAGCCCCAATAAGCGCACATCCTTTAGTGCCTCGGGTACTTCACCGTTGATGATTTGCTGGGCCAGACCTTCCACCACGGCGGTTTTACCCACCCCGGGCTCACCCACCAGGATCGGATTGTTCTTGCGACGGCGGCAGAGGATATCGATCGCCATACGGATTTCGTCACCCCGACCAACCACCGGATCAAGACGCCCTTCACGGGCCTCGGCAGTGAAATCCTGGCAGAACTGGCTTAACGCTTCTTCACCTGCCGGGCGAGATGCGGCGCCGGCACTGGTCGGTTCGGCGGCAACATCCGTGGCACTGCGCGGCTGCTCTACGGAAGCCGCCGTCCAGGTCGCAAAGTGTTCGCGCAATTGCGTCAGTGACATGGGCTCCAACAAGGCAAAAGCGTTGTCGCCCAAGCGCGGCAGCAGTTCCAGCAAGGCATCCAGCAGGCTGATGCTGCGAATGGTGTCGCCCTGGTAATACAGGCTGGAAGCCAGCCAAGCCTGTTCCAGCCATTGCACCAGACGGGCGGAAAACACCGGTTTTTCCGGGTTGGAAGTGCGCAGCCGTGACAGGGCCTGCATCTGCGATTCGAACACCTGATCGGCGCTGATGTCGCTGTGGGCCAATGCCAGTTGCAGATCATTGCGCAGATCACTTTCCAGTAATTTGATCAGCACATGCTCAATGCGCACTTCGTAATCGCTGCGCGCGGCAGCGAACACCGCCGCCTGTTCCAGTGCGCGGGCACAGGTATCATTGAGTTTTTCCACCAGCCGGCGGATGGTTTGACCTTGCATGTTCCCCTCCATGGGTTAGTTCCCGTTACTGCGCGCCGTTTCCGGTGCCACGCGAATGACATATTCCTGTTGCAGGCGCTCACCCAGCCAGGCAGACCAGCCCAGACGCTGTTCATCGGTGCCCAGCCCCACGCTGCGCCGCCGCGAGGGACACACGCGGATTTGCAGCTCGGCCCCCACCTGCCCTTGCAGGTAGTCATCCAGTTGTTGTCTCAGGTTGTCGCCCTGGCTGTGGCCGGGCAGTAATTGTTGTGCGGCGCGGGAATCCACCGGTCCCAGGCGGACGGCCACATTGCCGTTGGCCATATAGGCCTGACCACCGAGGAAGGCGTTATCCCCCAGGGCGCAGTCGTTGCGGCCCAGCACACAGCCTTCGCCGAGGGCTTGCCAGGCGGGCTGCCGGTCCTGAACTTCCACGCCGATGCCGGGCATACGATCCTGCAGCAGGGTTTGCAAGCCACCGGCACTGCGAATTTTCGTTACCGGGAAATAGCGTCTGTCCTTGTCAGCCTCACTTTGTTGGTCATTGCTTACGCCAAGCCGGCCAGACAGCGCATCTGCACTGCCACGGAAAGCAGCGGGCAAACGCCCCGCCGCCGGTCGGGAAATCTGCATGGCCCGATATAACAGGGCATAGAAGCGTGGATTGAAAATATTGAGGAAGTCGCGCATGCGTGTGGCATCGTCATCCTCGGCGGTTGTCCGGTCGAGCAGATAATGGGGCACCGGAGCATCAACGCCATACAAACCGAAAAAGCCCATCAACAAGGTCAACTGTGGAGACTGTTGCTGGCAGCCACGGATATCGGAAGCCGGAAAGACCAGGTTGTCATCCGGCAACAGGCGCACTCTTTTTTCCAGTCCCTGACCAAACACTGCCCCCTGCGGATCACTGGCTTCCAGCAACTCCATGGCCTGGGAAAAATCAAACTGCTGGGGCGCTCGCAACAGCCCCTGCATTACATCTGCGCCGCGCAACCCACCTGAGGTTCCCATACAAACTCCTTCTGACTCGGTTGGGCGATAACACGCAATTCCACGCTCTCGTTGATCGGCGCAAGCTGGCTAAGAAGACGGTGCAATACACAGCCGAACAGGTAGATATCGTCCAGCGACAAGAAATCACCCTGGCTGAGCTGCACCGTTACCACCGCGCCCCGATAGAGCATGCCCTTGAGCATCCGGGTAACCGGCGTGACACTCACCTCCTGCAGGGCCTGGCGGCGACGCTGGTTTTCCTGTCGGTCAGTCCAATCCAGCAAGCCCATCAGCGATTGCAGGCTGTTGCGATTGGCCAACCCCACTGCGGACAGCTGCATCAGGGCTTGTAATTGCCAGCGATAGGCGCTGCTGTCCGGGCACGGCAGGTAGCTACAGGGGCGATTGATATTGCGGATTGACAGGGACGACGGCACGCCCTCACCGGGCCGGGTAATCTGGTTTTCCGCCAGATAACGGCGCGGCAAATAGCCGTCACTGACACTGACACGGGCGGACAGCGTCTGTGCCGGAATCAGGCCGGGACCGGACAGGCTGATAAACGGTTGAGGGGTGGCCAACCCCAGATCGCGGCGCGTCAAGCGATAGCAGTATTCACCCTGACTGAAATCATGGGCACGGTAGAAAGGCTGGTAGTCGGTAAGCCGGGAACTGCGATGATCGCGGCCAGTCAACGAAAGAATTTCATGCAGCACCACCGTATCCGGGTATTTCTGATCCGGCAGAAAACGGTACTCCGCCCGTTTCTGATCCACATCGATGGGGTCCGCATCCAGCTCGTACAGATTGATGGCCGGCACACAGTTAAGCTGAAAATGCTCGCTCTTGAGTTGATGTTCTGCTGGCAGCTGCAAAGGTAGCTCTACTTGCAACTGGCATTCACGCCCCTTGTCCGGGAAGGTCAGTTGCGACAGGCCGGCAATACGAATAAAGAAAAACCGTTCCCGCCAGGCAAAGTAATCCTGCAGCAGAGAAAAACCGGGGAGCCCGCGGTGATGGCCGGTATGGGACAACTCCTCCAGGTACGGCATGCTGACATCTGCGGCGTCCAGTTCACCACAGGATGTACCATCCACCGAAAACCTCAGCTTACCCTTCGGGCGGCTGAGGCCATGACACAGCGCCAGCGCCAGCGCCGCGTCGCAGTGCAGGTAAACGTCCAGAGCAGACAGATCCAGATCCGCCAGATTACCGGCGCCGGCATGGGCCAACGTCAGGGTCAGTTCAGTACTGCCATTACCGGTTTCGCGGGTCTGAACGCCGCTGACCTGCAATGGCAGAATCTGTAAGTCAGCCAACGTGGAAAAGTGACATTGCTGCCTGCCCTCCCCCACCGGAGCGGAGCGGATCATGCTGCCAGTCGGCAGGCTCTTGCCACCCTGAGCATTGGCGTCCGGAGTAAAGTTCATCACCGTTCGGCTGGCATACCCGCGTAACTGGCCGGGGCATAACTGCTCCAGCAGTTGCTCACTGATAGCCGTTTCGCTGTCATCAATACGGGTGCGTATCTGTGCAGCGATAAATGCCATTCCTTCCAGCAAACGCTCCACATAGGGATCACGGTCACGGACTTCGGCCAGGTTCAGCATCCTGGCCTGCTCGGGATGGGCTTTGGCAAAATCGGCGGCGGCCTCATGCAGCAACCGCATTTCGGATTCAAAATACTCGCGCATTGGCTGCTCCCGCCTTGATATCGGCACCCCCGTCGCTCTGGAAATAGGTACGGAAACGGGCCACGCCGCCTTCCGGTACCACACCGGTCACTTCCAACTGCACTACACAGTCCGTGGAGCTCTCCCGTCGCGCCGTTACCTGGATGTGTTGCAAGCGAGGTTCAAAGCGAACGATGGTCTCGCGCACCAGGCGAGCAAGGGTGTCGATTGAATAGGGCAAGGCATCATAAAGGGACGGCAAATCCGGCAGGCCATGTTCGGGCAAGTGCTCCAGCACGTCATAGCGGGCATTGAGCAATCGCTGTAGATGATCGTGAATGCTACGCAGGCGCGCCTCGCGGCCTTCCAGCGACGCCACTGGTGTGCCATCGGCAAACCGGCCATGAATAATCTCGAACAGGGCAGCAGACATAATCCCTCGTGATGCAAAAAATGGATTGGGAGGGAGCGGACAGAATCCGCCCCCGGGCTCTTAGCGGCCTTCGGTCCAGGAGTCGGAGAACTCGATGTTGCCGTCCACATAGGTCCAGGTGATCGCTGCATAGCGCGCGGACACCTCTTCCAGATGCGGATAGCTTTCCTTGTCGATATCCTTCACGTTGTGCATCACCGGCTTCACGGAAGTAATTTTCACGTCCTTGAGGGTGTGACGGAAATATTCCTTCTCGGTACCGGTATCGTCGATGCGGAACCAGCGCAGCACCAGTTCCTTCAGGGTCTGACCATTGCTGCAAGCCTTGTACAGATACGGTGACGCACTGTCGAAACCCTTGGTGAAGACAAAGGGCTCATGCTTGCGGGTGCCGGTCAGGGAACCGGTATCACCATCGGTGGGTATACGCAGCTCATGATCGAAATGCAGCACCTCGATGCTCCCTTCCCGATCTGCAATGGAAACAGACCCTTCAATCTCGCTCCCCTGATCGTCCTTGATCCACATATAGGCGGGAATCGCCATAAGAAAACCTCCTGTTCAGTTTCAGTTTTATCAAAGGCCGGCTGATGCCAGCCCTGCACACCCTCCCCCCAGGGCAACAACATTGCTGTTACTCACGGCTCAAGGATGTGTTCCATGCAGGCAGGGAGAGCCTGAACTCTCTGCCTGCCAAAGTGATCAACCGTCTTTGCCTGCCGGTAGCTGAGACACCAGTGACAAGCGCACATCCACCCCTTCGATCTGGAAATGCGGCATGACGGCCATGTCCACCCGGTAGTAGCCCGGGTTTTCAGGAATGCTCTGCACTTTCACATAGCCATCCTGCAGCGGGTAATTGGCCACCAGTTCCGGGTCCGGATTGTTCATCTTGGTGACCAGGCCCTGGAGCCAGTCATTGAGTTCGTTTTCCAGTTCCTGGCGGCTTTTACTGGCACCGATATTTTCGCGCTGAAGAACCTTGAGATAATGTGCCAGACGCGACACCAGGAAGATGTAAGGCAAACGCGAATTTATGCGTGAGTTAGCGGTGGCTTCTTTTGTCGTATATTCCGCCGGTCTCTGGGTGGAATTGGCTGAAAAGAAGCAGGCGTAGTCACTGTTCTTGTAGAAGCTCAGCGGGATAAACCCTTCCTCGGCGAATTCCAGCTCCTTGGTTTCGGAAATCAGGATTTCCGTAGGAATTTTGGCCTGGGTTCCACGGCCCACGTCGTAATGGTGCAGCGGCAGATTTTCCAGCTTGCCGCCCGCTTCCGGGCCACGGATGTTCACTGTCCAGCCGTACTGTTTGAAGCTGCGCGCCATATTGGATGCGAAAGCGAAAGTGGCGTTGCCCCACAGGTATTTCTCGTGGTCTTCGCCTGCCACGCTTTCCTGGTAGTTGAACTGGCGCACCGGATTACTTTCCCCATAGGGAAGACGCAGCAGGAAGCGTGGCATTACCAGGCCCACATAACGGGAGTCTTCGCTTTCCCGAAAACTGCGCCAACGGGTGTACTCGGCTTTTTCCAGGTAGCTGCCGATATCCTGAATCTTCGGTACTTCCTCGATGGCATCCTTGCCGAAGAACTTGCTGCCGGCACTGCCCAGGAAGGGGCAATGAGACGCAGCTGCCACCCGGGAAATTTCCGTGAGCAGGGAAATATCCGGTGCAGAACAATCGAACTCGAAGTTGGAAATCACCGCGGACATGGGCTCGCCACCCGGAGTGTCGTATTCCTGGATATAAAGGTGGTTGAAAAGCCCGGACTGGGTCACATCCGGCACATCCTCGAAATCCTCGGCCAGGTCTTCCTTGCTGGAATCCAGCAACTCCACGCGGATGTTGGCCTTGGGATCGGCCCGGTCCACCAGGAACTTCAGGGAGGTCCAGGCAGATTCCACTTTCTGGAATTCCGGGTGATGCATAACAGCATCCAGTTGTGTGCTGATGGCGCTATCGATGCGGGCGATATACTGGTCCAGCAGGGTCTTGTCGATACGATCGAACTTGTCGCTGCGACTGGCCAGGTCAAGAAAGACCTGTAGCGCCGCCGTCAATCGCTGCTCCAGCGGCACTTCGGCCAGGTTCTCGCTGTGGTGAAAGGTCTGCAGGGTCAGTGGCTGCCCCACCGGATTGATATCCACCATGCTGCACAGGCGCTCGTAGATGCTGCCTTCTTCCTGACTTTCCAACTCGGTGGTGGCCTGTTGTGTCTGTTGTGTACTCATGCAATCACTCCTTGCTGCACTGCGCTTATTCGCCGTTGCTTTCGCCATCCAGTGGCACCAGGGATTCCAGCTGACCCATCAGGGATTCCAGCTCGGGCTGATTTTTGACGATACGCTCCAGCTCGCGGCGGAACTTGCTGTTATCCAGCAGGTTGGATTTCAAATCCTTTAGCAGGCTGCGCATGGCCAGCATGTCATTGAGCTGCGGGATGCTCTGGGCCACCGCCTCCGGTTTGAATGACTTGAAGCTGTCGAACGCCAGGTCCACTTCGATTTCGGAACCGTCTTCACGAAGCTGGTTCTCTACCGTGTATTTCACCCGGGGGGCCATGTCCTTGAGCACATCGTCGATGTTGTTGCGATCAATACGTACCCGCTCGCGCTCGGCGAGCCGCCCTTCCGCCTGACCATTGCTGTAGTCCCCCATGACCAGGAGTTTCAGCGGCAGTTCGAGTTTCTTCTTGGCGCCACCGGTTTCCAGATCCAGGGTGATATTGACCCGTGCCCGCGGCACTTCATTCTGAAAGCTTTTAGACATGATTCCCCTCGTTGACTTGTCGATCCATGAACATGAATGCCGTTACAGCATGGCTGCAGCGGCAGTGATATCGGTGCGGCTGATGTGCTGGCCGATCTGCTCCAGACGCATCTGTGCCTGCTCGTTGTTATCCTGGGCGCGCAGAGCCTGCTGAAGCAGGCGCCAGACCCGCAGTGCAAACGTGGGCTCCCAGGCGGGTATGCCGTGGTCGTCCAGACGTTCCGCAACGGCCTCCAGCAAGGGCAGCGCCAGATCATGGCGCTGGTTCACCAGACATAACTCGGCCTTGAGCAGGTCTTGCTCAGAACGGGCTTTTCGCCCCCGGGTCGGTGTCTGATCGATTACCTTGAGCCCGGCCACCAAGCCGTCCTGTTGACTAGCGGCGGCGGCTTCCACCCCCACCTGGCCCCACAGGCTGTCATCGCTGGCGGTACTGTCGCTGTCGTCGGTCATCAGCGATTCCACCCAGTTGGCGGCTGTGCCATCCAGAAATGGAGAGCCATCACTGAACTGCAACTTGATCAGATCCCGCCGGGCGGTGAGCAGGGCCCGGCATTCGCGGCTTATCAGATCCGCGAGATTGCCCAGCCCCAAACCCTGAGCGGCCTGGAAGGCAGCGTGCTGCAGCGCCAAACAGAACTGACCGCCTGGTTCAAGAAAAGTACGTTCGGCAGCCAGCAAGGCTTCATCCCATTGCTGACGATCCAAGGCCGAGGACACCGTATTCAGGGAAGCTTGGCGCGGTGGCGCGATGCGGGTTTTGCCCTTGTCCGCCGGAGGCATCGCCAGCGCGGACCAGCGCATGGAGCGAGACAGACGCACCATGGATTCATAGCGTTTTTCGTGCCGATACCAGGCCAGCAATTCACGCAGTGCCTTCTGCTCTGCCTTGTCGTTGTCTATATTGCCCACCGGTGATGCTGGGCCGGTAGCGGATTGCTGCCGTGTCGATGTCTGCGGTGTGGACTCCGCTTGTGACTGATAAGCACTGTCCTCTTCAGGAGCGGCCGACTCGGTAACTGCCGGCTGTTTTTTCTTCTGTTCGGCCAACCAGTCAGTAATCGCTTTCAGACGGGGGCCGTCATCAATCTTGTCATCCAGCAAGCTGTGAAAGCGTGTCAGCTGGGTTTCCAGCTGTTCCAGATCCTCCTGGTTGCAGACATGCTTGTTCAGATAAACCGGGAAACGCTCATTTCTCAGCCAGTCAAAAGCGCCCAGGCGAGCATTGGGCCGGGCGGGATGACAGTTTTCCCAGGCAAACTCGATCGCCCAGCACCAAGCCGCCAGTGCATCGGCCAGGCCTTTGACCCCATACAGGTAGGCATAGGCCAGTGACGTATACGCCAGCACCCGCAGATCCAGGGCCTGCTCGCGCAGCACCGTATGGGAGAGATCGCGGATGCGCTCGAAGTCGTTGCCGCTGAGTTTTTCCACTTCACCGCGCAGCTGGGCAAAACCATCGCTGTAACGGGGGTCTTCACCTGCTTCCCGGTTTTCCCACTGCGACAGAATTGCCAGCAGTTCGCTCTGCGTCTTGCTCATAGCCGGCCTCCGCTGACAAAGCGGCTGAGCAGATCCAGCAAACTGCCCTGCTCCAGTGCCGCCAGGTCTCTGGCTCGCTGGGACGGAGTCACCGTTCCCTTGAGCATGTCGGACAGGGTCTGCACATTGCCGTCGCGCAGGGTCGGATCAAACAGGTAAGGCAGAAAACTGGGGGGAACACGGCGGAAAAACAGGATCAACTGCCCCTGCGCCCCTTCCTTCCCCCAGCGCCAGAAATAATTGGCTGACCAGTTGCCTCCCAGCAGGCTATCAATCAGCCGCAGCCAGAACACCAGACATACCTGCCCGTGTTCTCCGCCCGGTAATGGCAGACGAATCCCCCAACCGGTTCTTGCCGGTCCACGACGCATGACATTGGCCAGCAGGTCGCAGACACCCTGATAAAAAAGCGCGGTATCGCCGTAGGCTGCGGCCAGCTCATGAATACAGTCCACCGAGGTCGCACGCAGCAACCCCAGCTCCTGCTTGACCGCCTGGGAGCGCTCATCCTGATGGCATTCACCGGCAATGGTTTCCAGGCAGCCCAGCAGGATATCCAGCGGTTCCGTCTTCCAGCGCTGCCCGATCACAGAAGCGGACTGCTGATAAAATCGTTGGTACACCACCGGCACGGCCGCCTGGGTTTCTTTCAGATAAGGTATCTGGGTAACGGTGCTGATGATGAAAGGGTACCAACGCCCGCTCTGGTCACTGCCCGGTCCAATAGTAGCCAGTACAGGGCGGCGCTCTTCCGTGGCGGAGAACACCAGATGATGAATGCCGGCAGCGGGGAAAGCCTGTTCCCCATGGGCTCCATTCAGACGCCGGGAGATCAGCGAATACCCTTCCTGTACCCAGCCATCCAGTTCGCGAATTTCTCGCTCTACCACATTGAGCTTGATGAAATCCGCGCGGATAGGCAGTTTCCCAAAGGCTGCAATTTTCGGCCTGCCGACTACCGCCATACTGTCAGCAGCCGGTTTGGCTTGTTTAAGAAATCCCAACATCAACCCGCCTCCAGAACACTGTCAGCGGAAGGACGCAGGGGTCGCAACATGTCATGCGGCAAGCTGAAACTGCTCAATACACGCCGACTGAAGACATTGGCCTGACGGTCAGCACGCAGTCGATAACGCACTACAAGCGGATCGCTGAGCCCCCCGTTAAGCTCCCATTGCAGTACGAATTCCGAGCTGCTTTCCCGAGAAATTGAGGCCTGATTCAGCAGGCGGAACAGCGCCCAGGGGCCGCTAACTTTCACCTCGTCACGGACCTGTCCACGACGGGACACTCCTGCGACCCTGGCTCCCAAGGTGTTCTGGTCACCGGGCCAGGTAAACCGTCGCCATTCCTGCGGACCATTACGATAGCGATAGGACTGGCCATTGCTTTCCAGCATGATCTCACTGACACCACGAGCCGGCAGTGGATAGAGGTAGAAACTCATTTCCGGGCGGCGACCACCCCGGCCAAACAGACTCTCGGTGATCACCTGGGCCGATGCCAGACTACCCATGAACTGTTTGGATAGACCTAACCCCTGGTCCAGCCATTGGCGCTCTGTCCAGCCACCACGGCGGGTCTGCTCCAGGAAGGGACTCAGGCTGTCGTCGACAAACCTCCACAGACGGCCATTGCCTGGCTGGAAAAAATCGGCCATGTCATCCAGGGTGGCATCGCGGCCTTTTTCGGCGAACGGAAATTTCTTTCGCAGTCGACTGTCGAACACACTGGCTACTTCCGTTTGCCACTGATCGGCAATACCACCACGGGCCTCCATCAGAACATTGCGCCAGCTTTCCCGCATCGCACCTTCAAACAGGGGGCGCAAAGCTTCACGGGTAGTAATATCCGCACCGCTAAGCAAACTGCTAATGGTGACCCAGCTCTTGTAGAGTTCAGTTTCCGAACCACCCCTTCCGAGAATGCTGCCCGCGTAGACTTCTGCTTCACGCCCCACATCCACGGAGAGTGACAGCCGCTCCATGTCGGTTTTCAGGGCAGACAGAATCAGCAGGTACTGATGGATCAGTTCACTGACAGAGCGTTCTTCCGCCGCTTTCGTGAACCGGCGCAGTTCGGTGGTTCGCTCATCAAGTGCCTTGATGGTACTGCGTTGTTCCAGAGCTGCGGCCTCAACGGCGCCACCCACAAGATCTGGTGCGGCTTCATACAGTGCCAGGTTCTTGTTGGTTTGGCTCATCAGCTGACCGATGGGCCCATCGCCCCGGGACAATCGATCGAGCTTTTTCACCCCGTCAGCCAGGGAGGTGAAACGTTTGATACGCACATCGGAAAGGAAACCCAGCCAGGCCTTGGCATAGTCACTGAAGTACAGATCACGGATCTGGGCACGTAGTTCAGTTGCCAGGGCTTCATCAATTAACTGGCCATCCGCATCTTCCCCCTCTCGCAGGTCATACTGCCCGGTGAGCACCCAGTCTCCACGGGTGGCGGCCTCGATGCGGGCATCAATTTGCGGCATCACAAACTCTTCCCAGCCGCGGCGGGTATAGACCCCTTCCAGCTTGGTGGCTGCACCGATTACCTTGCGGGCATTGCGGTCGAGCATTTCCTCGATGCCGTAGGGTTTTAACTCACTGCTGCCTTTGGAAATAACCTGGGCATACATTTGCTGGGCATTGGGCGGTGTTTTCAGGTGAGCCCGTCCCTGGTCAATCAGCTCCTGACGAGCTTTCCAGCGTTGATCCCTCTGCGCCCGTCGAGTCAGATAAAAATGAGCAATGCCGTACAAGGAATGCGATATATCACTGTCCGCCTCATTGAACACTACTTCGTTCTGCAGGCCCTTACGGTCAAGCCACAACCGGTTCAGCACCGGCACAGCCTGATCCGCCTGCATGCGTTGGGGGGCGCGTGACAGCATCAGATAGCTTTTCAGGGCAGCGTAATAGTCCTCGCGGATCGCTTCCTGGCCCTGACGATCCGAGGACTCCCAGACTCTGGCATGATTCTCTAATGCATATTCCAGTGACTGGATGGCGGTATCCCGATAAAACACATCCATCGACGTCACCAGCAGATCTTCCAGCTCAGGTAGCTGACGATCACCGGTATAAACCCCGAAGCGAAAACGCCAGGGTTTGTGTTCTTCATAATCCTTCAGCTGCTGATAATGCTGGTAAAGCGCATCCAGCACCTGGAACCGCTCCAGGCTGTCGTAGCGGTCATCCTGCAGGGCCAGGGTTGCCTTCTGGGACAGGGACACCCCCTTGTTGAGCAGCATCTTGTTGGTCCCGTAGGAAGCCCCCAGCAACAGCAGCGTGCCCACCACCACCGACAAGGCAAGCCCCATGGACAGGGTTTTCAGGCCCCTCTGCCAGATGAGGCGCCGACGGTTACCCTGAGCCACGCCTTGCAACGGGATGACCACTTCGGTGAAAAAGCGGTGTATGAAGAAGGGTTTTGGCGGGGTGCTGCGTGCCGGACGTTCCTGGCTGGGCAGGCCAAAGGCTTGGCGAATATTGCCCACCAGTCGGGTCAGCGGTGTGCCTTCCTGGGTGCCACTGGTGAAATAGGCGCCAGCAAAACGGGGCATTTCCTGATAGGGGTTATCCCGGAACAACAGATTGATGAATTCCGACAGTTTTTCTGCGGCCACCTGAAACTGGTCCGGAAAGCCATACAGGGCGCCCTTTCGCTCAAGATTTCTCTGCATGGACAGTTTGCGCAGTCGCAGATCACAGAGCTTCTGATACAGATCCCGGGCATGATTCTCAAACTGCTCCGCCGGGCTGCTATCTGCCCCCTCTTCCAGCAGGTAAGCACCCCAGATCTGCTCCCTTTCACTGTCACTCAGGTCTTCAAAAAACTCTTCAAAGCCGGGAATCAGGTCCGTCTTGGTGAAGACGATGAATACCGGAAACAACAATCCCAGCCGCTCCATGAGTTCGTTGATGCGCTCACGGATAATCTTGATATGGCGTTCCAGAGAATCGCTATCAGCGGTTAGCAAATCCGCCACACTGATGGCGACCATGACACCGTTAATAGGGGTTTGCTTGCGCTCCTTGCGCAACATATCCAAAAAAGAAAACCATTCCTGGCGGTCATCCTCTTCGGTGGTATAACGCCCCGCAGTATCCAGAAGTACTGCCTGATCGGAGAACCACCAGTCGCAATTGCGTGTCCCACCCACGCCACGAAAATGCAGGTCATCCGCATCGGCATAGGGAAAATGCAGACCAGAATTGCGCAGCAAAGTACTTTTGCCTGCCGCAGACGGACCAATCACCATGTACCAGGGCAAGGCATAAAGCGCTGCACTGCCTCGATAACCGGCCCCCAACTGCGAAGCCTTCAGTGAGGAAATGGCATCCGTCATTTTTTCCTTGAGGGCATCCACATCGTCGCTGCCCTCGTTACCACCGATTTCTTTCTGTAACCGTGAGCCGTGCCGACGGGCCAGCAGAAAACGGATTCCCACTATCAGAGCAAATATCCCGACAACGGCGGCCACGGCCAGATAGCGATTGGTGCCTGTCAGCCCCAGACGCGGGCCGGCAAACCAGATCAGGGCAACTACCGCCAGCAGACCGATAGCAGAACTGCCAAAGCGTGACAGAACGAGTTTTTTCAGTATTTGAGTAAATGAGCCCAGCGACATTATTTCAGGTCCCCTTCTGACAGCGAGGAGTAGGAAGGCGAGGTCAACAGATTTTCGCGAAACAGGGCAATGTCCGCGGCGGCATCGCTGGCACTTTTCATGCTGACGGCCGTATAGCCTGTGTAACTGAAAAAGACGATGGCCACGGTTACCGCCGCAATGACCCAGTAGGGAACCTGGCGACCTACTCGGGCCAACACATGCTCACGAGCAGCACCGTTTGGAGCCAGGCGCGGATCCGTCACGCCACGATGGCCATCAATCTGGCTGCGCAGATCAACTTGCAGCGCCATCAATTGTTCCAACCCTCGCAATTTGTAGACCCCTTCAAAACCCAGTTGGAGGCAGACGTAGTACAGCTCGAGAAGATGCAGGTTCTGCTCACCACGCTGGCGCAGTTCGCCAAGCTTGATGAAGAAGGCTTCGCCCCCCAGATGCTCGCCAAACAGCTTCAACTGCAGAGGCTGGGACATCCATTCCATACGGTGTGGCCAGGACGAGGCCATGACCGCCTCGTCGATAAAGGCAGCAATAGCGAACTTGGCGTTCTGTACATCGGCGGTGGGAATCTGTCGCTCAAATGCCAACCGTTCGAACTGATCGAAACCATTCAATACCTGTTCGTAGAGATCATCCGGCGCATCGCTGCCACCCGCTCTGAGAGGCATTACCTGAGTGAACAGGTGCGCAGTACATTCCAGCAGGGGATTGGTGGTTGCTACGAGTGAATCGACCATCATCAGTCCTCCACACACAGCAGTTCAAAACGGCTTCCCTGGAACTGGGCAGGCAGGAACACCGCCAGGCTTTCCGCTTCCATGGCCCGAGGCCAAAACTCGCCGCTGGGTTCGAAACGGAAATACTCAAAGCCACTTTTCACCGGCAATTTGTTGGGAGGACGCTGGGTATGGGACAACCGGATGCCGGGTAGCGCGGATGCCAGAATCAGCTCCAGATCCTCGCGGCTTCCGGATTTGGCCTGACGGGAAAAATCGGTGACCCAGTTCGGATCATCGGATTCGTGGTACACACCCAGGTAAAGATGCTGCCTGTCCAGGTTACTCCAGGGCACTCCCTCCGCCAGTAACAGGGCAGGACTTTCCTGGCTGAGAGAAAGCGCAGTACTGGCAGTTTTAGCGCTTTGAGCCAGGGATTCACGCAGCAGGGTTTCCAGGGTGGCGAACACCGATCCCAAGCTCCCGTGCTGATAAAGGGGCAACTCCAGCTCCGGCATGTCCGGCTGAAAATCTCTCAGCCCGGTAATCAAGCGGAGCATCTCCCGGTAAAGGGTTTCCGGTTGGCTGCTTTCCTGCTGGATCAGATGATCCAGTGTGGCCAGGGCTGGTCTCAGTTGCAGCAGGCGCAGAAAAGGGCCCATTTCCCGGCTGCCCATATCGGCGATATCGCCATAGCTGTTGCGCTGTTGCGACAACTGGCGGACCCGGGCAGACAACAGGTCACGAATGCGGGCCATCCAGGCCTGCAACTGCTCACTGGCCTGCAGGGTCACCACTGGGGGAATATAGCTGTCCACCCGGGTGTAGCGGCCATCACCCTGCTGCTCAAAACTGGCCAGCCGAAAAGAAGAATAATGCTCTCGGCTTTCGTCACCCCGCAAAAGGGACAGGTTCGGCTTGCCGACGATGATTTCACGGGTACGGGAGGGGTCGTGTTCATCCGCCACTTCCTGATAATCTGCCCGCCAGGCACACAACCGCCCCTGCTCCCGGTAGCCGTTGATACCGGCAACCCGGTCGTTATCAGGCAGCGCCAGCCACACATCCACCCGATCGCCTCCCGCAGTCAGATCACACAGCAGCGGCCCACCATCGCGCTGGCTGTCATGCACAACCCATTGACCGTTAGGCAGGATGGCGGTGATGGATTCAAGGCGGCACTGGCCCATTTCCAGCGCTTCTTCCAGCAGATTCAGTGACACCAGGCCCCAGCAATGGGGAGTGGTGAGCTGGCTGCGCTGTTGCAGTTCCCGCTGGAATACCCGATCCCATTGCTGGAAATGCTGCTGGCCGAGAAACAGGCCCTCTGCCCAAACAATTTTCTGCTGTCGCTGACTCATTGCTCTACTCGTCAAATCAAGATCATTCAGTCAAGGAGGATGCGGTTCTTCTCGAGGGTGATACGCACTTTCTTGTCAAAGCGGCGAGTGAAGAAATTGCCGGGCATCTCATCGATATCCCGCCAGCTCATGTTTTCCGGTTCGCGATAGACCGCCATGACGGCCAGATACTCGGCCTGATCATGGCGAGGAAGTTCCAGGTGACGCTGATAGGCAGGATCCATGGTCACTTCCTCTTTCATCACCAGGTCATTACCCAGTGCCTTGTAATCTTCCTTCCACAGCTCATCAAAGCTGGCATTTTCGAAACTGCGCTTGTCCTTGAGCTGATAGACCCTGACAACCACTGCCAGGGGTTCGCCATACTCGTTCTTGTTGATGTCTGCAGTGGACGACACCCCGAATTTCAATGCCGGGGTACCGCAGGCGGACAAAAGAAAAGCGCACGCGATTACTACGAATAAACGCATAATGAGACCTACCAAGGTGAATTTAGCTTGAGCGACTATCCATTAACGGCCTGTCGAAGCGTCCCTGCTCCCGGGCACGTGCATACGCAGCGATAAACGCAGGTGCGGTCACCTCCATGTAGCTGCGATGCGATGCTTGTGTGTGATGACTGTTATCGGACCGGAACAGTCCGAACAGGTTTTGCAGTGATGTCGGCTGCGTTGGCGACTGGGTGCGAATTTCTGCCAGGGCTTCTACCAACGCCATCTGATGGCCAAGCAAATCCACGAAAAGTTGCTCGATATTTTTATGGCCACCGCTACCGGCACTCAGCCAGGAAAGGATCACCTCTTCGACCGGGGCATCCTTGAATGCTTCAAAACCGTCCTGAAAGATTCGCGCATAGGGCAACCCCATTTCGTCAGCAAACTGCTTCTGCCCGTCCACCAGACGAGACACGCCAGAAACCAGTGCGCTGATCGATCGCGATGACAATGCTTTCCGGTTTTTCTTTTTTGCGCCGCTATCCATGCCGCCCCCGAAAATTTACTCGGCAAAACCAGCCGGTGATCACAATCCGGGGGCGATTTTTTCGGTAATGACGGGTCGTGTCAAAATCCCGATATTTTTCGAGAATGTGATGAAATTCCTCTCACCTGATTATTATTTAAACAAATAGCCATCTTTTGAAACGGCGGTACCTGCATTAATGTGAGATATCTCACGAGCATCTGCTTGGTATTTACAAAAGGGAGAAATT
This sequence comes from Alcanivorax sp., assembly GCF_014762765.1. GTDB lineage: Bacteria > Pseudomonadota > Gammaproteobacteria > Pseudomonadales > Alcanivoracaceae > Alcanivorax. The sequence continues at coordinate 19,899 of NZ_JABURH010000165.1, read as the reverse complement.
TCACTTACAGAGACTGTCATATATTTCTTACATGAAGTTAGGATAAACCCTTTAATTATCAGACTTTATCCATCCTTCGACTTGCAATACTGGTTTTATTTTTCAAAAAATCAGACTCTATTTACCCAGTACCTTGAAACGATGATGCAACCGGAACCCCTGATCATCCACCAGCGTTAGCGTATGCCAGCCGGGTTCGGCAATGACGGCCTGCTCGTGGAAATGACGGGTTTTTCCCAGGAAGCGGTCGTCCAGATGCCAGAACAGTTCTGCCTGGCTGCGCTGGTGGACGGCTCGGAACACCGACCGGCCTAATCGACCATTCAGTTCTACGGGAATATAGATGGCAGTGCCGGCGTGGGGATAGACCAGTGCCATGGGCGGCTCGCTTTGCATGGCGCGGGCGCCGGCCACACAGTCCGCCCGCCAGGCCGGCAAGGGCCTATACTCTGGATGGTGACGGCGATAGAACCAGGCCTGGGCCGGTGGCAGCACGAACCAGTCCTGATGCTGCATCTGGTTCACTGATTCACACTGACTGTGCACCCGCTGGCCATTGGCATCCAAATGCACGCGGATATGGTGTGGCGTGACAGTCTGAAAATGGCTCTGTCTCGGAGCCCACTGGTCCACGGTCTCGCACCGGCCCCCTGCCAGGTAGCCATCATCGGCACAGACCTGCACGGTTTTCAGTTCCCCCAGTGGCGGCTCTGGCCAGGACGCAATCCCCAACAGACTGAACACATCCAGCATCAGTGGTGCCGCCGTCGCCGCGCCCCCGAGTGATGGCGCCGGCTCACCATTGCCGTTGCCCGCCCAGACCCCCACCGTATATTGCCCATTGCTGCCAATGGCCCAGGCGTCACGCAGGCCGTAGCTAGTGCCGGTTTTCCAGGCGATCGGCTGACTGGAGGTGAATATCCGCCACTGCTGTGCCGTGCCTGGTCTGGCCACTTCCCGCAAGGCCTGCTGGGTAAGCCAGGCGGCGCCGGGGCTCAGTGCCATCCCGGGTGCCGGGACGGTTTGTTGCTCTGCCAGTGTTCTCACCGGTTCTACTGGTAGCCCGCTGGCGCTCGCCATCATCTGCGCATAAATGGCAGTGAGCTCGTCCAGGCGTCCTTCTGCACCACCGAGAATCAGGGTGAGTCCGTAGTCTTCAGCGCTGCGAAACAGGGTGGTCATGCCCAGGCGCTGGAGTTCGCTGTGAAATCGTCCCAACCCGTAGTCTTTCAACATACGTACCGCGGGAATGTTCAACGACTGGCTAAGGGCCTGGTGAGCTGGCACCGCGCCCCGATAACCATGGTCAAAGTTTTCCGGGCTGAAACCGCCGTAGTTAGTGGGAAGATCTGCCACCAGGGTGCCGGGTAGCAGGCGCCCGTCATCCAGCATCAAGCCGTACAACAAGGGTTTGAGCACACTGCCGGTGGAACGGGGGGCACTGGCGATGTCCACGGCGGCGCCGTACTCCACGGGGTCCCCATGGGAGACATTGCCCACATAAGCTCGGGTCTGTCGTTGCTGATGATCAATGACCACCACCGCCACGTTATGCACCCCATCGCGAGCCAGCCGCCGACCATGTTGCCGGGCCAATTCCTGAACCCGTCGCTGAAGATCCGCATCCAGCGTTGTGGTCAGCAGCCGCCGCTTGGACGTCTTCGAGAGGGTGTTGAGCAAGTGAGGAGCCAGCCCCGCCAGAGGTCTGGGCGCGGCAGGTAACGGCTCCATCAGCGCCAGGCGCAGGTCTGCCTCAGCCATGGCACCCTGGTGGTGGAGTTGTTGCAGCAGGGCATCACGTTTGGCCAGTAGCCGCTCCCGATTGCGCCCGGGATGAATCAGCGAAGGCGAATTGGGTAGCACTGCCAGCAGGGCCGCCTCCGCCCAGCTCAAGGCTCCGGGTTCGCGGCCAAAATAACGCCAGGATGCGGCACGCAAGCCGACTATGTTGCCACCGAAGGGAGCCCGGCTGGCGTAATGGACAAGGATCTCCGGCTTGCTGAAGTGCCACTCCAGCTGCAATGCCAGTAGCGCCTCACGGGCTTTTTCGGTGAGAGTCCGGGGCGGATCGTCACGCAGTAGCCGGGCCAGCTGCATGCTCAGGGTGGAACCTCCGCTGACCACCCTTCCCGCTTCCAGGTTCAGGCGCATGGCCCGGGCGATGGCCAGCGGATCAATGCCCGGGTGCCGGTAAAAGCGCTTGTCTTCGAACAACAGCAGTGCCTGTTCGTATTTGTCCGGCAGCTGTGCCACCGGCACGAAACGCCACTGCTGATCCTCGGCAATCCGGGCATCCAGCAGACGGCCGTGGCGATCCAGCATCAAGGTGGCGTAGGGCGTGTTATCCAGCCGCTCAGGCAGCGGCCACCATTGCAGGGCCGCCAGCATCAGTAGCGAAGCAAGCAACCCCCCTATCAGGAGAAAGCGTCTTTTCGGGTATTGTCGCTTCATGGGCTGGCAGGCAGAGGAAGACACTGAAAGCCTACTCAACAATGGGGAAAGGGTCGACCGGACAAAAAAACGGGCGCATCAAGCGCCCGTTTTGTGTGGCTTTGCTATGGCTTAAAGGTGAAGACCACACTCGGTCTTCTGCTGGCCTTTCCAGCGGCCTTCGCGGCCTTCGCCCTTGAAGGTACAGTGGCTGCAGCCGATGGAGTTGTAGCCTTCCGCCACCAGCGGGTGGAACGGCAGATCATGCTCCGCGATGTAGCTGTCACGCTGTTCCTTGGTCACGTCGATCATGGGGTTGAACTTGATCATCCCGCCACGCTCTTCGAATACCTGCAGGCCCGCCCGATGCTCGGTCTGCCAGCCCATCAGACTGGAAATCCACAGGTCGTAGTTTTCCTTCGCCTCGTCCAGCGGGTTCACCTTGTTCACCTGGCAGCACAGGTCCGGATCGGATTCCCACATGCGGTTTTCCAGGGACACCTGGTGGTGATCCGGGTCCGGCGTCACGTCGATGACGGTCAGGCCGAAGCGGTCAATCAGGTAGTCCTTGTACTTGAGGGTTTCCTCGAAGTGGTAGCCGGTATCAATGAAATGCACCGGCTGATCAGGACGAATCGTGGAGATGATGTGCAGAAAATAGGCAGAGGTCGCCGCGAAGGAAGAGGTCACCATGATCCGTTCGGGAGAAAAATCCTCGAATACCCGGGCGATACGTTCCTCAAAACTCAACGGACCATAGACACGATTCAGCTCCGCCAAAGCCTCTTTGGACAGGCCGGCGGTGTTGTCTCCGAAACGTGTAATAAGCTGTGCACTACCCATGATCTACAGCACCTCAAAACAGGAATTGCGAGTGCCATGATAGGGTTTCAGCGAAGAAGATAAAGGAATATATGGTGATACTTTTATAACATTACGACATATGCCTCGCGAACCACCCTGTCACCGGGAGCGACTCAGCTGCCCTCCCCCGGCGACAGTGATTCTGCGGGTCAGAACCGGTAGTTCAAGCCCAGACCGATCAACTCCTGGGAGCCAAAGTCATTATCCACCAGGCGCAGATACTCCAGGCTCATGCTGATGTGCTCTTCCATACCCAGATCAAAACCGCCGCCATAGGAAGCGCCGTCGTCACGCAGGGTTTCGCCGTTGAAGTCATTCTCCACGTAGCTGTAGCCACCGATCAGATACGGGCGAACTGCACCGGCTACGGGCGGCGTCAGTCGGGCATAGACGCCGTAGTGGAAATCGTTTTCCACCTCCACCCCCCGGTAGGAATCATCACCGAAGGCCTTGCCCGCATGGACCTCGGCACTGATCAGTTCATGCAGAACCATGCCTCCCCGCACTGTCAGCCCTGTCAGAGTCACGTTGCTCACCGAACCACGGTCAATGTTCAGCATATTCACCTGGGCACCGGTGTAGAACTCCGCCTGTGCCGCAGTACCGGCCAAAAGCAAACCCGCTGCAAGCGTTCCACGAAAAATTCCGGATTGTTTCAACATTCAGCTCTCCTTGGTTTTTCTTATCAGTCCCACCGCGGGGCATAGCCCCGCTTACCCATTGAAACTGTCACAGCGGAAAAATGAAAGGGTTACACGCTGCCGGTCTGATCCGATGACTCAAGTAGCGTCTAGTACCACGCAGATTTACATAACTTAACAAAAACTGCGGAACGGCTGCTCTCAATCATGTCGGACCTTGCATGTGTCACTCGCGACGACGCAAGGCGTTATGACACAGAAACGGCCTTCTGATTTTTATTCGGGGGCATGAATATGCGAAGGAGACTGATTCCATGAAAAAGCCAATGATCACCCTGGCCGCACTGCTGTTTTCCGGCGCCCTGACCGCCACCGCCACGGCCCAACAATCCGGGAACCCCGCCACTCCCCAGCAAAACGCACCGCAAACCCAGACCATGCAGACGCCAAAGAATCTGCCGGATGCGTCTGAATTTTCCGATGCGGATCTTGATGCCTTTATTGCCACCCAGAAAGAGATGGCAGGCATCCAGCAGACTTATTCCCGGAAACTGCAAGCCAGCAAGGATGAGCCCAAAAAGGCCATGAAGGTGCAGCAGGAAGCCCAGCAGAAAATGGTAGAAGCCGTGGAAGAGAACGGGCTCGAACTGGAAAGATATAATCAGATCGTTCGCCTGGCGCAGCATGATGCAGACTTCCGCGCCACGCTTCAGGAAAAGCTCTAATACTGAGACTTAAAAAAACGCCGGCAAATGCCGGCGTTTTTTCTTCTAGAAGTTCACCGTTACCCCGAGCCAGTAACGCCGACCATCTTCCACATAACCGTACTCATCCTCGAAGATTTTCTTGTCGGCCAGATTGTAGATACCGGTATTCAGCTTCGCCTGCGGTGAGAGACGGAACCCTACCCCCGCATCCACCAGGGTATTGGATGGGGCGATGATCGCACTGCTGGATGGGCCAGTGGTCGGTTGGCTTTCCTCACCCCGGTAGCGCACCGTCAGCCAGGGAGAAACCGTGTCCGTGGCCTGCCAGTTGGCCTGCAGACTGGCCAGATGCTCTGGCAGTTGGTTGAGGGGCTCGCCCTTGTACTCGCCGGATTTTTGCTCGGAATCCGTGTAGGTATAACTCAGGTTCAAGGACAGCACCCGGTAGAACGTGGTCGACAGGGCAGCTTCCACACCCTGGGTTACCGCTTCATCCACATTCACCCGGTATGTGGGATCGGAACCGAACTGGTTGGGACCATCAGTGCAGATCTCGATCGGACAGGCGATGCGGGTAATCTTGTCTTCAAAGTCGTTATGGAAAACCGTGACATTGGCCTGAAGGTCCCGGCCGGCGTTGAAGTACAGCCCCAGCTCCTTGTTCACGGACGTTTCCGGCTCCAGATCCGGGTTACCATAGATATTGCCACCGCGGCTCACCTGCCCCCAATCGGGAGTAATCTCTCGCAACGAGGGAGACCGGAAGCCCGTGGAGACACCGCCTTTCAGGGTCCAGCGGGGGCTGAACCCCCACACGCCATAAAGACGCGGGCTGAAGTGGCTACCAAAGTCATCATCATCATCCATCCGTGCCCCGGCGGTAAGTGCGAAGGTATCCGTGAGCATCCATTCGTCTTCCGCAAAGAGTGCGTACTTGGCGGTATCAATTCGGGTACGGTCGGAAATCCGGTTGGAGGTCTTGTCGGAGAGCGCTTCCTCGATAAAGTCCGCACCCAGTGTCAGCCGGTGATCCCCCAGCGGCATCACCAGTGACGTCTTGGCAGAGGTGTTGGTAATCACCATCTCGCGGCTCTCGTTTTCCGCCCTTTCCCGTTGCACGTAGGTGTCTGAGGTACCGATTGCCCAGCGTCCAGTATGGCTCAGTGAAAAAGCTTCCCGGGTACTGCGGTCGTCGGAATCGGTACACCCACCCCGGCAGCCGGTCGCCTGGGCACTGTAGCCGATCAGAGAGCGGCGCCGCTGGTCCACCTGGCTGGCCTCCAGCACAACGTCGTGATCCTTGCTGGGTGTCACCGACAATTTGGCAGTCAGATTTTTCAGGTTTTTTTCTTCAAAACCGTTTTCAAACAAATCTTCTTCCCGGTCCTGGAAGCGACCATAAAGCTGCAAACCGACCAGGCCGTCCTTGAGAGGACCGGTGAGGCTGAAATTACCCTGCTTGATATCGCCGGAGCGGGAGTCATCCTGAATAATGGTGTCCAGCTGAACGGCGCCTCCCCACTCGTCGGCCACCTTGCGGGTAATCACATTGATCACCCCGCCAATGGCATCGGATCCGTAAAGGGTGGACATGGGACCGCGCACCACCTCAATCCGCTCGATACTTTGCAGGGGCGGCAGCCAGTCCTGCTCGAAACCGGCGCTGCCGTTGGGACGGGTTTCGCGAGTGGAAACCCGTTTGCCATCCACCAGAATCAAGGTATACGCCGAAGGCATACCGCGCATGACAATATCCGTGCCGCGATCACCGGAACCCCCACCGGTGACAATCACCCCGGGAATATCCCGCAGGGCATCGGTGGCATCCTTGTAGTAGCGCTGCTCAATCTGCTCCCGGTTAATCACACTGATGGAAGCCGGCGCATCTTCCACTTGCTGAGCGAAGCCACCGGCAGTCACGGAAATCTGCCCCAGTTCATGGCTCCCCTGTTCTGCCCAGGCCATTCCGCTGGTCGCCACCAGCACCAACCCCAGGTTCCCCAAACGCATTCCCATCTTCCTTATCTCCTCAATCATCTCGACAACAGGACCGGACGCTCAAACAGAGACGGATCCCCCGAACACGGCCAGAGCCGCATAAACATGAGTGGACATGCTTCACGGCAAAAGATGATATTGATTCTTATTTGCAGATAAAGAAGATTTACAAACTATACAGCCGCCGGCAGGCGCAGGTGGATCCGCAGACCTGGACTCACGTTTTCGGCCCATAGCTGGCCGCCCAGGCGCTGCACCGCGCGGCGGGCAATGCTCAACCCCAGACCGAAACCACTGTTGCCGGCACGGGCACTGTCCAGCCGGACGAAAGGCGCGAAGATATCTTCCAGCCGCTCCGCAGGCACACCCGGCCCCTGATCGGTCACCCACAGGTGCCACCACATGCCTTCCCTGGCTCCGCAGAGGGACACGCTTCCCTGAGCGGGAGAATAGCGCACCGCGTTCCGCACCAGGTTTTCCAGTACTTGGGCCAGGGCATTCAGATTGCCGCGGACCTGGGCATCGACAGGCAAGTCACAGGGGAAGCGGGAGGGATGCCAGTCACTTTCGAAAGCGGCGTTATCGCTCACCACATCCCACAGTGCCCACAACGAGATTGACTCCTGCCCGGTGTCATCGGACTCCGTGTCCTGCCATCCCAGGGCCAGGGTATCGTTCACCAGGGTGCGCATCTGGATCAGCTCCCTGGCCACCCGTTGCCGCAGGGCTTGCTCGTCCATCTGGCTTTCCAGGGCCACCGCCAGACGACTGAGGGGCGTACGCAACTCGTGGGACATGTCATTGAGGAGCTGGCGCTGGGTGGTCAGCATGGCCGACACCTGTTCGGCCATGTGATTGAAGCTGCGGGCCACATCACCAAATTCGTCCCGGCGCTGACTCAGCGGTGGGTGGACCCGGGCCTCCGGGTCATCCTTGAATTGCATCACCTGCTGCTGCAAGCCCCGCAGCGGCCCGCGGACGCGCCAGAACAGCACCAATCCCAGTGCCAGGGCCACCAGAGCGGGCAACCCCACCATTAACAGGGACTCCCATATCGGCCAGTCCTGAGCGGGCATGAAGCGAGGCGGTAGCTGCATGACCAGGCGACCCTGTTCCGGTCGCTGGGGAAAAGGCACACCGATATAAGGCATGGAGCGATAACGAAAACTCATGCGCCACTCCAGCCCCCGCTGAAACCGCAGGCCGTCCCGCTCCGATTCTGTCAGCGGCATACCGCTGAGCGACTGGTCATCCTGGCTGACCACCATGATGTCGCCGGGTTCATGCTCAGCCACGGCAGCGATCCAGGCCGCCACACCCGGAGCCCCCTCCTTCAGCCAGGCTTGCTCCGCATCGGCGGCATAACCGCGCATCACGGTTTTCGCCTCATCACTGAGCAACAAAGCCCGGTTACTCAGGGTGCGATTGAGCCAGTGGCTGAGCGTGACGGTACACACCGCCGTTATCATCAGCAGCATTGCCAGTCGCCAAAGCAGGGAATGTCGATCAAGCATCACAGATGAGCGGTCACCAGGGTATAGCCCTGCCCCCAGACGGTTCGCACGGTGGATTCCGATACCCCGGCAGCACGCAACTTGCGGCGCAGATGGCTGACATGCAAGTCCAGGCTGCGGTCGTGGCGACCCCATCCCCGATACAGCACAGCCTGATAGAGGAAGGGCTTGCTCAACACCTGATCACGGTGCTCCAGCAACACCTGCAGGAGACGGAATTCAGTGCCGGTCAGGCCCAGATCCTGATGCCGATAACTCGCACCCTGGCTGGCCTCGTCCAGCACCAGACCACCGGCGGTTTCCGTTAGCGCAGGCCGATGCCGCTCCAGGCTGACCCGCCGTAACAGCACCTCCACCCGTACCGCCAGTTCGGCCATGCTGAACGGCTTGGGCAGGTAATCATCGGCGCCACCAATCAGCCCTTGAATCCTGGCCTGCTCGTCACCCAGGGCGGACACCACGATCACGGGCACCGGGCTTTTCCGGCGAAGCTGTGCCAGCAATTCCAGCCCATTCAGACCGGGCAGCAGGATATCCAGCAATACCAAATCAAAGTCACCGGAAGCCGCCGCCGCCAAACCCCGGGCGCCATCCGCACAGAGGGTGGTTTGATAACGGCGCTCCGTCAGAAAATCACGCAGATGGGCGCCGAGTAGCGCATCGTCTTCGATGATCAGCAGGCGGGAAGGGATATGGGCAACGGCATTCATTCGCGAATGATAAGAATTACCATTCGCTGAATCCAGCATTATTTGAATCAAATTCAAGAAAGGGCTCCGTCTTACATTCTTTACAGCCCCCGCGTCTATTTAAAAAGAACCATTCTCATTACCATCCCTGGCATCGAAATTTGTCGAGCCCTCCCCCGCTGTGAACAAGAAACGCAAAGCCTTCTGGCTGAAACAGCTCCACCAATGGCACTGGATCACCTCGGCCCTGTGCCTGATCAGCCTGCTGTTATTCAGCCTCACCGGGATCACCCTGAACCACGCCAGCGCTATTCATGCAGATCCGGCGGTACAGGAACAGGAAGCCTTATTGCCCACCCCACTGCGGCAACAGCTCGCCCTCAGGCAAGAAGGGGCCCTGCCCATGCCCGTCCGCGTCTGGCTGGAACAGGAGATGCAGATCCGTACCGGTGACAAAGTCGCCGAATGGTCCGCCGGGGAAGTCTACCTGGCCCTGCCCCGCCCCGGCGGCGATGCCTGGCTGGCCATTGATCTCAATGATGGCAGCGTGCTGGCCGAGCAGACCGACCGGGGCTGGATCGCCTTTTTCAATGACCTGCACAAGGGACGGCATACCGGCGCGGCCTGGACCTGGTTTATCGACATCTTCGCCGTGGCCAGTCTGCTGTTCGCACTCACCGGCCTGGGGCTGATGATGCTCCACGCCAAACGTCGTCCGGCCACCTGGCCGGTGACCCTGGCCGGGCTGGCACTGCCCTGGTTACTGATCGTGTTTTTCATGCACTAAAAGGACAGCCCCATGCGTTTACTCCCCGTCTTGCTGTTTTCTCTGCTGGCCGGTTATGCCGGCGCCGATACCTTTCAGGTGGAAGTGGAAATCCCCCGATTAAGAGTGGCGGAATACCACGCGCCCTACGTGGCCTTCTGGGTAGAAAACCGCGATCGCAGCACCATCGTGCCCCTGGGCCTGTGGTACGACGACCAGGAAAAGTGGCTCAAGGATATCCGCCAATGGTGGCGGCGTACCGGCCGTGGCCAGCAAAAGCCCTATGACGGCCTCACCGGCGCCACCCGCAGCCCGGGCAAACACTCGGTGGATTTCAGCGAACTGCAACGCCTGCAGGAGCTGCCGACTGGGAATTACCAACTGGTGGTGGAAGCCTCTCGGGAAGTGGGCGGCCGTGAAGTGGTGCGTCTGCCTTTCCAGTGGCCAGCACAGAACTACCAGCAACAACAGGTTAACGGTAGCAGTGAGCTGGGCGCCGTCACGCTGACCATCACTCCCTGAACACAACAAATACGAAATGGAGAAACACCATGAACATCACGCTCAAACGCATCGGCATGTTGTCACTGCTGGCGGCGGCCCTGCCGGCCCAGGCTCACAAAATCTGGCTGCTGCCCAGCCACACCAGCGTCTCCGAACCCCAGTGGGTCACCGTGGATGCCAGCATTTCCAACGAGATCTTCGGCGTGGAGCGCGCCTACCCACTGGACTACCTGAAAGTGACCGATCCCGATGGCCAGGCCGCCACCGTGGAAAATCGACTCGAAGGGCACCGTCGCAGCATCTTCGATGTGAACCTGAACAAGCCCGGCAGCTACCGTATCGCGGTGGCCAGGCCCGGTTATTTTCTGATGTACCAGGTGGACGGTGAACGTAAACGCGCCCGCGGCATGGATGCGGACAAACTGCTGACCGAGCTACCCCCAAGTGCCAGCGATGTAACCCTGATTGAAGTCCATAACCGCCTGGAGACTGTGGTCACCCTGGGCGCTCCGACCGCCATCCAGTCCACCGGCAAGGGCATGGAACTGGAAATGCTCACCCATCCCAACGATCTGTACGCCGGTGAAACCGCACAATGGCGACTGCTGGTGGACGGCAAACCGGCATCCGGCGTGGAAATGGAACTGGTCCCCGGCGGCACCCGTTATCGGGACAGCCAGGACAACTGGACCGTGATCAGCGACGACAAGGGAATGCTGTCCATCACCTGGCCCCAGGCTGGCCGCTACTACCTGGAAGCGGCCAGCACTGACGACAAGGTCAGCAACCACAAAGCCGACCAGCGTCGGCTGCAATATCTGGCGACGGTGGAAGTGTTGCCGATGT
>NZ_JABURH010000165.1:4121-8731 GCF_014762765.1 Alcanivorax sp. | reverse complement strand
AGCTCTTTATGTAGGAGCTATGCCGGGGCGAGAACTTTCCAACCTTTCCTTATCTAATCGAGCGTAGCTCGTAGCTATCCCTTCAAACCCGCACTTCGGTCTGCACTTTTTTCGCGGCGCGGCCCATCATGTTGATGATCTTTTCCCGTTCGCGTTTTTTCAGTTCGGCGCTTTTAACGTGCAGACTGAAACCTTCCGCTTCGAAGTCAACGTCCACGGTCTTTTCCTGTTTCAGATCCGTGGCGGATCGGGCCAGAGTCTTGAGGATGGAGTTCTTGTCGAAATTGCGAATGCGCTGCACATCCAGATGGATGCCAAAACCTTGCGTCTCGGCAGACACGTAGCGGTTGCGGGCACCGGCATCCTTCTTCGCGCCCATGGCTTCAAACACCGGAATCGGCCGATTGAAGCCCTTGACTTGAATGTCACCGATGTTGCGACACTGAATACGGTCTTTCACCAGATCCTGGGTCGCTTCAGAGATCAACACGCCACCAGGGCGGCAGGCGGATTCCAGGCGGCTGGCCAGGTTCACGTCGGTGCCGAGGATGGTGTAATCCATGCGGGAATCGGTGCCGAAGTTACCCACCGTCACATAGCCGGTGTTGATGCCGATGCGGATCTCCAGCTTGTGGTCGATACCTTCACGTTTCCAGCGCTGGCGCAGCAATTTCATCTGCTCCTGCATTTCGATGGCCATCATGACACAACGGAAGGCATCTTCCTGGGCGCCGGCACTTTTCGGGTCACCGAAAAATACCATCACCGCATCACCGATAAACTTGTCGATGGTGCCGCCATGGCGCAGGGCAATGCGGGTCATCTCGCTGAGATAGGTGTTGAGCATGCTGGTCAGGGTTTCCAGCGGCAGCTCCTCGGAAATGGCACTGAAACCCTTGATGTCGGAGAAGAACACGGTCAGTCGCTTGCGGCGAGTTTCAAGTTTGGCGTCACGCTTGCCGGAAAAGAGCGAGCCCCACACCTGCGGCGGCAGATACTTGGCCAATTTTCGGGACATGTCCACTGCCTGCTTCTGCTGGCGACGCACTGCGTCCTGAGCCTGCTTCAGGTAGCGGGCCTGCAGATGTGCAAAGGCGGAAGATGCCCCAACATAGATACCAAGACCCAGCAGGGAAATGACCGTGAGCAACACCGGTGACTGCTCCGCCGGCAAGGCGGGAAACCCAAGAATCCAGCCCATCACCAACGCGCCGATGGCAGTCATCAACAGGTTCAACAACCAGGGTTTCAGGCCTCCGCTGCTCACCGCATTGGCGTGGACGATGATCAGCAGCACCAGCGATGGCACCAGAGCGAAATGCAACAGGGCGCAGACCAGACCGATGATCATCGCATCGATCTGCATCAGCAATTGGTGTACCGGCTTCAGCGGACGGTCCTGTTTTTCCGTAAGGTACAGCATGCCCTGGGCAATCAGCGGATAGGCCAACAGACCGGCTACGCCGAGCATATAAAGCTGTGGGTACAATTCCAGCTTCAGACCGGCCATGAGAATCATGGCAGCCACCAGAAAAGCCAGTAAGCGGATGTAATTGGCCTGACGCCGTGCCCGCTCCATAGGACCGATCAGCGGTCGGCGGGCTTTCTTTTTGATTGAACTTGGCATGTGAACCGATTCACGTGATTTGCGAGAAGCTTATCCCTTTCGGATCTAAGAAAAAAGACTGGCTGGATCAAAGGTGGCGTTATCTCTGTGACTGGGAGTTATTTTCAAATCGGGCTACCATGGCGCCCCAGTACAAGGAGCCATGAATGGACACCATCACCGCCCTGACCACCCGTGTTTCCAGCCCACGCCTGGACCAGCCCGGCCCCAGCGACGAGCAGCTCGACCTGCTGCTGCGCGCTGCCATCCGTGCACCGGACCACGGCCTGCTGCGTCCCTGGCGCTTTATCGTACTGGAAGGCGAACAACGGGAGCGGCTCGGCGACATCATGGAGGCCCAACTCCTGGAGGAGCAACCGGAGGCCGACATACGCAGCCGGGAAATCGCCCGCAACAAGGCCCTGCGTGCCCCCACCATTATCGTGGCAGTGGCGGAAGTCACCGAAAACCACAAGATTCCGGTATGGGAACAGGTACTGGCCGTAGGAGCCGCTGTGCAGAACATGATGGTAGCCGCCTATGAACTGAATCTGGGCGCCATGTGGCGCACCGGGGCGCTGGCCAACTCCGATCTGGCCAAACGCATGCTGGGGTTTGCCCCCAAGGATCAGGTGGTGGCCTATCTGTATCTGGGTACCCCGGTGGGCAATCTGAAAAATCTGCCGGACGAGTCCCCCGCCGACTTCATCCGTACCCTGCCATGATGGATCTGAATGCGCTGGCAGACCGGGTCCGCGATGCCATCCCCCTGACCCGGCATCTGGACTTCACCTTTACCGATTTCGACGGCCTCAGACTGGTCGTCACCGCCCCCCTGGGACCCAACCACAACGACAAGGGCACCTTCTTCGCCGGCAGCCAGTCCGCCCTCCTCACCCTGGCCGGCTGGGGCCTGACCACCCTGCTTGCTCAACAGAGCGGCCACCCGGCCGACGTGGTGGCCGTGGAAACGTCTCTGGAATACAAATTGCCCCTGGAAGGCGATCTGCAGATTGCCGTTTCCATCAATGAGGAAGAACGGGAGCGCTTCGCCCAACGCCTGAGCCGCCGCGGCAAGGCCACCCTGCGGGTGCACGCCCAGGGCAGCGGCGCCGACGGCAAGGTAGTCTGCCTTTATCAGGGCCTGTACCTGGCACGAACCTGAGTCTCTGCTGAACAAATGCTCAAACCCTGACCAACCAACCGCCAAGCGCTTGCCTCAAGCCCCACCCTCCGGTACTCTACGCGCCCTCAAGAGTTGGCCAGATGGCTCTTGAGCACAATCAGTTCAAGGTGGGGTGTCCGAGTGGCCGAAGGAGCACGCCTGGAAAGTGTGTATACGGAAACGTATCGAGGGTTCGAATCCCTCCCCCACCGCCAAATTTAAAAAAGCCCCGCAATGCGGGGCTTTTTTGTGGGCGATCTTTTCCTCCACAACGAAAAGCCTTCCGTCCCGCTTCGCCATGAAGCATAGCTCCTACGAAACACTCCCCCCTCGATCACCCTTGTTCCCGCTAGCCGCTCCTCGCTAAAGTAATCCGATTACCACAAGGGGCCACACCATGACCAACACCCCCGGCTGGCTGGGCCGACTGGAAACGCTGGGCAACAAACTGCCCCACCCGACCTTGCTGTTTGTCTGGCTTTGCCTGTTGCTGCTTCCGCTCACCGCAGTATTGGGAGCAATGGGGCTATCCAGCGTGCATCCGCTCAGCGACGAGACAGTAACGGTGCGCTCGCTGGTCGACGGCGACGGCATTCGCTATCTGTTCACCTCGTTGGTGGGCAACTTCACCGGCTTTGCACCGCTGGGCATCGTGCTGGTGGCCATGCTGGGGCTGGGCGTGGCAGAGCAGTCCGGGCTGTTGTCAGTGAGCCTTGCCAGTCTGGTGCGACGGGCGTCCGGACGCACCCTGGTGATCACGGTGGCCTTTGCCGGGGTCCTCTCCAGCCTCACCGTGGATGCGGGCTATGTGGTGCTGATTCCGTTGGCCGGGCTGGTATTTCAGCTTGCCGGTCGCTCCCCCATCGCCGGCATCGCCACCGCCTTTGCGGCGGTATCCGGCGGCTTCAGCGCCAACCTTTTAGTGGGGCCGGTGGACGCCACCCTGGCCGGCCTGTCCACGGAAGCCGCCCGGATTGTGGACCCGAGCCGAACCGTGGATGCCACCGGCAATTACTGGTTCATTATCGTCTCCACCTTTCTGGTCACCGCACTGGTCACCCTGGTCACCCAGCGCATCACCGAACCCAGGCTGGCCAACCAGCCACGTGGTGAGGCCTTCGCCCCGGAAGTGCCAAGCAGCCACCCCCACGCCCTGAAATGGACACTGGCCACCCTGGTGCTGCTGCTGGGGGGCATTGCCTTGCTGGTGCTACCCGCCGATGCGCCCCTGCGCCACCAGGACACCGGTGGCATCCTGGGCTCGCCGTTCATTCACGGGCTGGTAGTGATCGTAGCGGTCATCGCAGGGGTATGTGGTGCGGTGTATGGACGGATGAGCGGCCAGTTTCGCAATGCCGGCGACATCATCAGTGCCATGGAAACCACCATGGCTTCCATGGCCGGCTACCTGGTGCTGATGTTTTTCGCCGCCCAGTTTGTGGCCTGGTTCAATTACAGTCAGCTGGGACTGCTGCTCGCCATTGAGGGCGCTGCCTGGCTGGGCAGTCTGACGCTACCCAAGGTGGTGCTGTTGCTGTTTTTCGTATTGCTTGCCGCGTTGATCAATTTATTGATCGGCAGCGCTTCGGCCAAGTGGTCTATCCTGGCGCCCATCTTCGTACCCATGCTGATGCTGCTGGGCATCTCCCCGGAAGCGACCCAGGCGGCCTACCGGGTGGGTGACTCCAGCACTAATATCATCACACCGTTGATGCCCTATTTCGTACTGGTACTGGGCTTTGCTCGCCGCTATCAGCCAGACACCGGCATCGGCACCCTGATCGCCCTGATGCTGCCGTATAGCCTGACGTTGTTGTTGGGGTGGTCGGTCTTGCTGGG
>NZ_JABURH010000165.1:0-3831 GCF_014762765.1 Alcanivorax sp. | reverse complement strand
TTAATCAACCGAATGGTCAACGGATAACGATACCGCTCTCCGCCATTGGCCTTCACCGCGGCGATGATGGTCATCACCAACCAGAAGATACCGATGATCGGCAACAGCAGACCGCCGATGACCACAAACATCAGCAGGAAGGCAATAAAGCCGGCAATGGAAATGGTGATGTTGAAGTTCAATGCTTCCTTGCCCTGGTCATCGACAAAGGCACTTTCATCTTTCTTGACCAGCCACATGATCAGTGGCCCCAGGATATTCCCGAACGGCACCACCAGACCCGCCAGCGCCAAGAGGTGGCAGGCAAGGCCCAGGCTGCGTTCTTCCGGTTTGGGTTCGCTCTGGGTCTGTTCCAGATCCGACATTATTCGCTCCTTGATAACGATGTTGGCTTGATGATGTTACTGACGGATGGTGCGTCGATTCGGTAAGGGCTGCTCGCTGTTGGAGCGGAACGGATTGATGTCGATGCCTCCCCGGCGCGTAAAGCGACCATAAACGGTCAGGTGGCGCGGGGAGCACTGGCGCATCAGGTCCACGAACATCTGCTCGATAATCTGTTCATGAAACCCCTGGTGATTTCGCAGGGACACCACATAACGCAGAAAACTGGCCGGGCTGATGGCGCGACCGGTGTAGCGCACCACCACCGTGGCCCAGTCCGGCTGGTTGGTTACCGGGCAATGGCTACGTAACAAGTGGGAATAAAGCTGGCCAGTCTGCTCGGCCCCCTGGTCGCACAGCAGCAGGTCGGGCCGGTATTCATAGTGCTCAAACCCGATATCGATGTTATCCACGCACTGACCACGATCTTCCCAGACCGAAAAACCGGCGGACTCTTCCAGGGAATACAGCAACACTTCCATATTGCCGCCCACGGTCTGGGCCACATCCTTTTCAATGGCAGCCCGTACCTTGTCTCGACTTTCAAAACGGGTGTTGGCAAAGGAATTCAGATACAGCTTGAGCGACTTGGATTCCACAATATTGGGGGTAGTACAGGGAATACGCAGCTCGCACAGGGCCACCACCGGTTTGCCTTTTTCATTGAGCCAGGACAGCTCGTAGGCATTCCAGATATCCGTGCCGTGGAACGGCAGGCTGGTATCTTCATTACCCAGCTCTTCCAGCTCCAGGGATTCCCGCGCATCCCAGCGCGGCACCGGGCACAACAACGAGGGCATGTACTCATCCACATAATCGGTGGACCGCCCCAGTGGCGTTTCCTTCAAATAACTCATGATTACCTCTTGGCACACCCGTCCATGGATTATATTCCCATCATAATCCGATTGTTTAGTGGCGAATACCCGTACCCCGTTGCAACAGCCACAGTGCCAGCAGATAGAACGCCACCACAAACATCAGGATCGCTCCCAGTGACGCGTAGACATTCACATCACTGACACCCAGCACGCCGTAACGGAAGGCATTGACCATGTAAACGATGGGGTTCGCCAGGCTCACTGTCCGCCAGAATTCTGGCAGTAGATCGATGGAATAGAACACCCCGCCCAGGTAGGTCAGCGGCGTCAGAATAAAGGTGGGCACGATGGAAATATCATCGAACTTGTTGGCAAAGATGGCGTTGATGAAGCCGCCCAGGGCAAACAGGGCCGCCGTCAGTATCACCACGGTGATGGTAATCAGCAGGTGCTGCATGGACAGATGAGTGAAGAACAGACTGAGCAGGCTGACGATCAGGCCCACCAGCATCCCGCGCACCATACCGCCGACAATAAAGCCATTGAGGATCACGTGGGCCGGCATGGGCGACACCAGCATCTCTTCAATGGAATGCTGGAACTTGGTGGAAAAGAACGAGCTCACCACATTGCCGTAGCTGTTCTGTATCACGCTCATCATGATCAGGCCGGGGACGATGTACTGCATGTAATTAAACCCGCCCATCTCACCGATGCGGCTCCCGATGAGATTGCCGAAGATCACGAAGTACAGGGTCATGGTGATCGCCGGAGGCAGCAATGTCTGCGGCCATATCCGGGTAAAACGACGGATTTCCTTGGTAACGATGGTGAGAAAGGCCACCCACTGTTGGTATGCACTCATGATGCCTGCTCCCCGGGCAGGTTCTGCTCCACCAGTCGCACAAACAATTCCTCCAGCCGGTTGGCCTTGTTACGCATACTCATCACTTCGAAGTGCTGATCCGCCAACGCCACAAACAGGGTGTTGAGGCTTTGTGATTTGGGTACCGCCACTTCCAGCGTTCGGGAATCTTTCAGCCACACCTCGAACCCCTCCAGCACCGGCTCCTCGGTGACCGGCCGGGCCAGATCCAGAATAAAGGTTTCCACCTGCAGTTTTTCCAGCAGGGATTTCATGTCGGTATTTTCCACGATGGTGCCGTGATCAATGATGGCAATGTGGCGACACAGGGATTCCGCCTCTTCCAGATAATGCGTGGTGAGAATGATCGTTTTGCCTTCACCGTTGATGCGGGTAAGGAAATCCCACATGGAACGGCGCAGCTCGATATCCACGCCGGCGGTGGGCTCATCCAGGATCAGCAGTTCCGGTTCATGCACCAGCGCCCGGGCGATCATCAACCTGCGCTTCATGCCGCCGGACAGGGTCCGTGACTGTTTGTCGCGCTTTTCCCACAGGCCCAGCTGGCGCAGGTATTTCTCTGCCCGTTCACGAGCCAAGGGCGCGGGGATGCCATAAAAACCCGCCTGGGTGACGACGATGTCGAACACCTTTTCAAACTGGTTGAAGTTGAATTCCTGGGGCACCACGCCAATTTTCTGCTTGGCCAGGGCCCGTTCGGTATCCAGGGAATAACCAAAGATGCTCACCTCCCCGCCGGTCTTGTTCACCAGGGAGCTGATTACACCAATGGTGGTGGACTTGCCTGCCCCGTTGGGGCCCAGCAGGGCAAAGAAATCGCCCTTCTCCACCTGAAGATCAATGCCTTTCAGCGCCTGCACGCCGTTTGCATAGGTCTTGGTCAGATTACGAATCGTCAGAGCAGACAAGGATTACCTCGCCAAATAGTCGAATGGATGGTGAAGAGAGAGATCAGTGGTCCAGAACCCGATGGCCATGCTCACCACGCCAGACCCAGTGCATCTGCCCGCCGCTGAACCATACCCACAGCCCTTCCATCATCCAGGGCCAGTCTTCTTCGCTGATGCGGCGACGACCATGCAACTCGGCCACCAGCACCGCCAGAATGGTGTCATGGGTCACGTGAACATTGAGATGACCACTGGCCGGTTCACGGGCTTTCAGATAAGCCGCCAGCTTGCTGCGCCCTTCCGCCGGGGACAGCATGCCCTCGAACGGCTCCTGAAGATGCTGGTTGAGAAACCGGAAGGCCCCCATTTTCAGAAAGGTGGGCCCCACCTGATTCAGGTCCTCCACATAGCACCCGGGTTCCACCAGGGTGGTATCTGTAGTCACCTCGGGGATATCCGCAATCAGCCCCGCCTTGCGGGCACCTTCTGCCATGGCGATGGCAGTATTCACGCAGCGCCCCACCGGGCTGGAATAGAACGCCTCCACCGGCCGCGCCAGCTGGGTGCCCCATTCGCGGGCCATTTCGATGCCCTCCGGAGTCAACGGCAGCCGATAGTCGGCAAAGCCATTCTTGGCCAGCTCACGCACGGAATGCCGCGTCAGCAGATGGACAGGCTTGTCCTTCGGCAACAGGTTGAGGGCTTCCAGCAATCGGGGGTGTAGGCGGGCCATAGTCTCTTCGCTTTCGGTCAGACCCTAGTGTACGAACGGTCGGTGTGAAAGCAAATAAACAGGCCGGAAACGACGAAGGGACCCGAAAGGGTCCCTTCTGATTTGGAGCGGGAAACG
>NZ_JABURH010000146.1 GCF_014762765.1 Alcanivorax sp. | reverse complement strand
CTTCGATGTCGGCGCCCATGCGGTTCATTTCCTGCACGTGCATGAAGCGGTTTTCAAAGACCGTTTCCACGATGGTGCCGGTGCCTTCGGCGATCAGGTTCAGGGCCATGAACTGGGCCTGCATGTCCGTGGGCATGGCCGGATACGGCGCGGTTCGCAGCGAGATTGCCTTGGGCCGACGGCCTTCCATGTCCAGCTCGATCCAGTCGTCACCGGTGGTGATTTTTGCCCCGGCTTCTTCCAGTTTCTGCAGCACCGCATCGAGAATACCGGGCACGGTGTCCTTGGTCTTGATACGGCCACCGGTGATAGCAGCAGCGATCAGGTAGGTACCGGTTTCGATCCGGTCAGCGATCACTTCATGATGACCGCCGTGCAGACGCTCCACCCCTTCAATGGTGATGGTATCGGTACCGGCGCCACTGACCTTGCCGCCCATGGTGTTGATGAAGTCAGCCAGATCCACCACTTCCGGTTCCCGGGCGGCGTTTTCCAGGTAGGTGGTGCCTTCCGCCAGCGCAGCGGCCATCATCAGGTTTTCGGTGCCGGTCACGGTAACCGTATCCATGACGATGCGGGCGCCCTTGAGGCGACCCTCCACGGAGGCATGGACATAGCCGTTCGCCACTTCAATGTCAGCGCCCATGGCTTCCAGGCCACGTAGGTGAATATCCACCGGCCGAGAACCAATGGCACAGCCACCAGGCAGGGACACCGACGCCTTGCCAAAATGGGCCACCATGGGCCCCAGCACCAGGATAGAGGCACGCATGGTCTTCACCAGCTCATAGGGCGCGGTGAGTTCCTTGATGGTGGTAGCGTTCACTTCCACGTTCATGCGGTCGTCGATCACCACGTGGACACCCATACGGCCCAGCAGCTCGATCAGAGTGGTGACATCCTGCAAATGCGGCAGATTGCCCACGGTGACCGGCTCGTCGGCCAGCAGGGTGGCGGCCAGGATCGGCAGTGCTGCGTTCTTGGCGCCGGAAATACGGATTTCGCCGTCCAGACGCCGACCGCCGGTGATGATCAATTTATCCATGAACTGTCTCTAGGCTTGTCAGAAGGCCGGGCGCAATGCCTCAGCCGATACCCATTTTCTGGGCTTTTTCCCACTCGGCCGGTGTATAGGTAATGATCTGCACCGCGTGGATAGTGTTGCTCTGGATCTGCTCGTTGATGGTCGCGTACACCAGCTGCTGCTTCTTCACCGGCATCAGACCCTCAAAGGCGTTGGATATCACGCGAATCTGGAACCGGTCACCGCCGCCTTCTACCGCCACGTCGGCATCATCAAAACCGGCTTCGACCAGCGCTTTTACCTCTTCCGGATTCATGTTCGCTCCTCATCAGGGCCGACAGCGGCCCGAACAGCAAGGAGCGGGACAAACCCGCTCCTTGGTAAAAACGCCAATAATACGCGAGCCGGCGCCCCCTTGCCACGGCGGCGGCGGCCTAACAATCAGCCCTTCGGGTCTTCGCCCTTGATGCCAGCATCGATCTTGGCGTCCGCGGACCAGTTGTCGATCACCTTGTCGATGTCGTTGTACTGCTGCATACCCTGGGCGAACTGACTCTGGAAGGTATCACGCAAATCCAGACCGTTGACGTAAACATTGATCACCCGCCACTGACCATCACGCAAGAACAGGGTGTAATAGATCGGCACAGTCTTGCCTGAATTGGTCTTCACCTCCATGCGTACCCGTGCATAGTCACCCTTACGATCCCCTTCCTGCATGGGCAGGGTGGTAATCTTCTGACCTTCATAAAGGGTGATACCGGAGGCGTAGGTGTTGATCAGGCTGTTCTTGAAGACATCCAGAAAGCGGTACTTCTGCTCCTTGCTGGACGGCCCGAAGTAATCGCCCATCACCATGCGGGTGATGCGCTTGAAATCCACAAGGTCGCCAAGCTCCTCGCGCACCAGTTCCTTGGCCCGGTCCGGATTCGCTTCCAGTTGCTCCCGCTCTGCCTCAATGCGTGATGTCATGCGTTCCACCGCCTCCATCACCACCTGTCGCGGATCATTTTCCGCCGCCGCCAAAGAGGTCATGGCGGTAAGCACCATCGCCAGCCAGATCCGGATAACACGCTGCAAATGCATAGAAAACTCCCTGTTGATGTCCGGCGGTTTTACGGTTTTATACCGCTGCTGTCCAGTAACACATTGAACCGCGTCTGGTTTATTGGAGTCACAAAGCCCATAACGGTTCCGGATCTGTTGCGCCTATTTTGCAAAGCATTACGAAACCACAAGCAGGCGTCCCACCCGTAAAGACCGATAACAGCTGTCATTAGTGTTATTCAAAATCGCCTTAACACAATTCGGGTCAACGTGGCCGGTTCAGCAATGTATAATCAGCCCCGACCAGAGGAGAGTTGAATGAGTCATGACCACATCGGCGTAGGCCGGCGGGTACTGGACATTGAAGCCAGAGCCGTAGAGACCCTGAAAGACAGCCTGGATGACAGTTTTTCCGCCGCCTGCGACCTTATGCTCGGCGCCCGCGGGCGTGTCATCGTCACCGGCATGGGGAAAAGTGGCCATGTGGGCAGCAAACTGGCGGCCACCCTGGCCAGCACCGGCACGCCCTCTTTCTTTGTTCACCCGGGCGAAGCCTCCCACGGCGACCTGGGCATGATCACCCCCGACGATGTGGTGCTGGCCCTGTCCAATTCCGGCGAAACCGCCGAAGTGCTGGCCATTTTGCCGGTGATAAAGCGCAAGGGTACCGCGCTGATCGGCATGACCGGCCGCCCGCAATCTGCCCTGGCACAACTCTCTGATGTGCACCTGACCGTGGCGGTCAGCGAAGAAGCCTGCCCGCACAATCTGGCCCCCACCTCATCCACCACTGCCGCCCTGGCCATGGGCGACGCCCTGGCCATCGCCCTGCTGGAAGCTCGTGGCTTCACCCCTGAAGATTTCGCCATGAGCCACCCAGGCGGCAGCCTGGGCCGGCGCCTGCTATTGAAGGTGGATGACATCATGCATGCGGGCGAGCAACTGCCGGTAGTCTCCAGCGGCACTTCTCTCAGCGAAGCCCTGCTGGAAATGACCCGCAAGGGCCTGGGCATGACTGCCATCACCCATGACGACGGCACCCTGGCCGGCATCTTTACGGATGGCGACCTGCGTCGCATGCTGGATCGCGACATCGACATCCGCAAGGCCACCATCGATGAGGTGATGGTGGCTCAGCCGATCACCATCGAACCCGGCCACCTGGCCGCAGAGGCCCTGCAGATCATGGAAACCCGCAAAATCAACGGCCTGATGGTCTGCGACATGGACCACAAGCCCCTGGGCGCCTTCAACATGCAGGACCTGCTGCGCGCGGGGGTGGTGTAAATGCCCATGCAACTGTCGTCCATTGATGCACAGAATCTACGCCTGATGGCCTTCGACGTGGACGGGGTGATGACCGACGGGCGCATCTACTTCAGCCCTGAAGGCGAAGCCATCAAGGTATTTAACACCCTGGACGGCCACGGCCTGAAAAAACTGGCTGCCAGCGGCGTCACCCTCGCCATCATCACCGGCCGCAACACGCCCATGGTGGCCAAGCGCGCCGCCGACCTGGGCATTACCCATGTGATACAGGGTCGCGAAGACAAGGGTGTGGCCCTGGCGGATCTGGCGGAAAAGCTGGGCATCGCCGCCAGCGAGACCGGCTATGCCGGCGATGACGAACCGGACGTGAGCGCCCTGGACTGGGCCCGGCTCAGCTTTGCCCCTGCCAATGCCCATGACTGCGCCAAGACAGCTGCCGATCACATTACCGAACGGCGCGGCGGCGAAGGCGCGGTTCGTGAAATCTGCGACGCTATCCTTGCGCAACGGAGCCCGGCATGAAGCGCCAGGGCCTGCTCAGTGCCACCGGCATCCTGATGCTGGGGCTGGTCATGCTGATGACTCTGCATGAGTGGGATGACACCCTCCCCGGGCAGGAAGACGGCATCCTCACCGCGCCCGCAATTGTCGCCAAAAGCATAACGGCACGGGCTTTTAGTGAAGAGGACGGCAGTCTCCAGTACTATCTGACCGCCGAGACCCTGACCCAGTATGATCACAACCCGCTCACGGAAATGCAGCAACCCGAGCTGGAAATGGCCAACGACAAAGGCAGCTGGACCATTGTTAGCGAACAGGGAGTGGTCCAGGAAAACGGCGATCTGATTGTATTCTCCGGCGATGTAAAAGCCCGTAACCAGCAACAGAAAATCACCCTGGATACCCAGGAGTTGCGCTTTCGTAGCGACACCAATATCGCCAGCTCTCCCGGCAGTGTGGACCTGGAATTTGAATCCGGTAAAACCCGCGCGGGAGCGCTGGAGGCCGATCTCGACAAGGGCATCCTGACCCTTGAAAAAGGAGTAAAGAGTGAGTTTGACGCGCCGGCTTCTTAACATCATCGCCCTGGCAGTTACCCTGCCCGTAAGCGCTGTGGCCGCTCCGCCGCAAATGCCGGTGTCTGTCACCGCTGACTCCGGCCGCTTCGAACAGGATGCAGGCAGCGGCCTGTATCGCGGCAACGTGGAGCTGATACAGGGAAAACGCAAACTGTTTGCCGACGAAATGCGTCTGTATACACGCAATGGCGAACTGACCCGCGTGGAAGCCTCCGGCACCCCGGTACGCATGGAAGAAGGCAAGGACCTGCAGGCCCACGCCAACAACCTGGTTTACGATATCCGCAAACGCACCCTGGTCCTCACCGGAGACGCCTATATTGAGCACCTGGGCAACACCTTCGAAGGCGCCAAGGTGGAATACAGTCTGGACTCCAAGCGGGTGGACGCCAGTAGTGAAGGCGACAAGCGGGTGCGACTGGTGATCCCGGCCGAGAACCAGACACCCGAGCAAGCCCCACCCGCAGACGACAATGAAAACGGCGAGGCGCCCGAAGAGCCCTCCCCCGAGGCGGAGCCAAACACCCAATGAGCCATTTACGCGCCCACCACCTGGCAAAAAGCTATAAGGGCCGCCGGGTTATCGAAGATGTCTCCCTGGACGTGGAAGCCGGCCAGATCGTCGGCCTGCTCGGCCCCAACGGGGCCGGCAAGACCACCTGTTTCTACATGATCGTGGGCCTGGTGGAAGCGGATGCCGGACGGATCGATATCAATGAGGCAGACATCACCCATCTGCCCATGCATGGCCGCGCTCAGCGCGGCATCGGCTATCTGCCCCAGGAAGCCAGCATCTTCCGCCGCCTGACCGTGGAAGAAAACATCATGGCGATCCTGGAAACCCGCAAGGAACTGAGCAAGGCGGAACGTCACGAGCGCATGGAAAGCCTGCTCAAGGAATTCCATATCACTCACATTCGCGATTCCCTGGGAATGAGCCTGTCCGGCGGCGAACGGCGCCGGGCGGAAATCGCCCGCGGCCTGGCCACCGACCCGGATTTCATTCTGCTGGATGAGCCCTTTGCCGGGGTGGATCCGATTTCCGTGAACGACATCAAGGGCATCATTCGCCACCTGAAAGAACGGGGCATCGGCGTACTGATCACCGACCACAACGTGCGTGAAACGCTGGATATCTGCGACACTGCCTACATCGTCAGCGCCGGCCACATCATTGCCTCCGGCGATGCAGACACTATCCTCGGCAACCAGCAGGTACGGGATGTGTATCTAGGGGCGGACTTCAGGCTGTAAAAGGCAATTAATAGTTAATAATGAATAGCTACGCGACAGCCGCTTGCACTGTTTGCAAGCGATTAGGCCGCGCCCAAAGCATGAGCGCGGCCTCTTACCTTGAAAAAAAGACAAGCTATTCCGCGACGTTATTAATTATTCATTATTAACTATTAATTGCCTCCCTTAGCACAGAACCACCATTGGCACAAATATTGCTTGTATTGCAGATAGACTGCTATTCTCAGGTTTTGGGGACGACATCAGCCTGAGCAGTATGAAGCCAAGCCTACAACTACAAATCGGCCAGCAGCTGACCATGACACCGCAGCTGCAGCAGGCTATCCGCCTTTTGCAGCTCTCCACGCTGGACCTGCGTCAGGAGATTCAGCAGGCCGTGGAAAGCAATCCATTGCTGGAGCTGGCCGACGATTTTGGTGACGAATCCCTGCCCGACGCTGACGAAGAACGTCAGGACGACCAGGAGCTGGATACCGAGCGGGACGATGCCCTGGAAGAGTTCGTGGACGACGAGCCGGGCATCGAAACGGAATGGGACGATGTCTATTCCGGTCAGACCAGCAGCACTTCCGCCGCCCTCCCCGACGACGCCGACGACTGGCAGCAACGCCATAGCGTGGCCGGCAACCTGCAGGACCATCTGCTCTGGCAACTGAACCTGACCCCCATGAGCGATGTGGACCGCATTATCGCCATGACCATCATCGAATCCCTGGACGATCGCGGCTATCTGACCGTCACCGTGGACGACATTGTGGCAATGATGAACGCCCAGGATGACCTGCTCACCGAAGGTGACGAGCTGGAAGCCGATGAAGTCCTGGCTGTCCAGCACCGCCTGCAACAATTCGACCCGGTAGGAGTCGCCAGTCTGGATCTGGCCGACTGCCTGCAGGTGCAGCTGCGCCAACTGCCCACGGACACCCCCTTTCTGGACTATGCCCTGGCCCTGCTGGGGCATCTGGAGCTACTGGAAAAGCACGACTATGCCGCCCTGCGCCGGGTACTGCAGATCAGCGAGGAAAACCTGCTCGACGCTCTCTCGCTGCTACGCACCCTGGACCCGGCACCCGGGGAGCAGATCGGTGAAAGCCAGGTAGATTATGCGGTGCCGGACGTGATCGTGCGCCAGCATCAGGGCCACTGGCAGGTGAGCCTGAACGAGGAGGTGCTGCCCAAGGTCAACCTGCAGCAGCAGTACGCCGCCATGGCCCGCAAAGCCGGGGGAGAGGATGGTCAGTACCTGCGCAACTGCGTGCAGGAGGCCAAGTGGTTCATCAAGAGCCTGCAAAGCCGCCACGACACCCTGCTGAAGGTGGCCACCCGCATTGTTGAAGTCCAGCAGGACTTCTTCGATTATGGAGAGGAGGCCATGAAACCCCTGGTTCTGGCCGACATTGCCGATGCCGTCGAGATGCACGAATCGACCATTAGTCGGGTCACCAACCAGAAATACATGATGACACCCCGCGGCGTCTTTGAGCTGAAATATTTCTTCTCAAGTCACGTGGGAACAGACGGCGGCGGTGAGTGTTCCTCCACCGCTATTCGTGCCATTATTAAGAAGCTGGTCGCTGCCGAGAATCCCCGCAAGCCGCTCAGCGACAACAAGCTGGCAAGCTTGCTGAACGAGCAGGGAATCAACGTGGCGCGCCGGACAGTCGCCAAGTACAGAGAGGCGATGAGAATACCGTCATCCAGCGCCCGCAAGCGTTTGGTGTAGGCGCCGGGACGGCCCAAGAGCAGGTAAAGGAGCCAGACATGCAAATTAATATCAGCGGTCATCACCTGGAAATTACCGACGCTTTGCGAGCCTATGTGGGAGACAAGTTTTCCCGTCTTGAACGGCATTTCGACCAGATTACCAGTGTCCAGGTGATTCTTTCCCCGGAACCCAAGACCCACAAGGCGGAATCCACTATCCATATCTCCGGGGCCGACGTCTTCGCCACCGCTGAGGCAGTGGACATGTACGCTGCCATCGACAAGCTGACGGACAAGCTCGACCGCCAGATCCTCAAACACAAGGAAAAGGCCGTCAGCCACAAACACGGCCACTGAACCCAAAGCGACAATTATGCGAGTTCGCGAACTACTCACCGAAGCACGCACCCATAGCGAGGTGCAGGCCAGCAGCAAGAAACAGCTGCTGGACCAGGTTGCGCAGCTGGCCGCGGCCGGCTGCGACAGCCTAAACGAACAGGAGGTCTTCGATGCCCTGGTAGCCCGGGAAAAGCTGGGCTCCACGGGCATCGGTGAAGGCATAGCCATTCCTCACTGCCGTCTTGGTCACTGCCAGCAACCCATCGGGCTGCTGCTGAAACTCTCTACCCCCATCGATTTTGACGCCGTTGACGGCCGCCCGGTAGATCTGGTTTTTGTACTGCTGGTTCCCCAGGAAAACCCGGAACAGCACCTGAAAACGCTCAGTCACCTGGCTTCCCTGTTCAACGACGACGATTACCGTGCCGAGCTGCGATTGAGCAAGAACGACCACCACCTTTATCACACCGCCGTAGAATCCGAAGCGGAGTTGCGACTGGCCTCATGAAGGAACGCAACACGCTTTCAGGCATCACCGCACACACCCACGGTATTGCCTCGTCTATCAATGTTACGTGCCAACGCGCTGCAATTAGCATGCAAACGGTGCAACCATGAAACTCACCATCATCAGCGGCCGTTCCGGCTCGGGCAAAACCACCGCCCTGCAAGCCATGGAAGACCAGAACTACTACTGCGTCGACAACTTGCCAGTGGGCATGCTCCCGATACTCGCGGAACAGCTTGACCAGGGTGAGCTCCCAATAGAGCGTGCGGCGGTGGGCATTGATGCCCGCAATCTACCCACCCAGCTGCTGGCCTTTGATGCCATCCTGGATGCCCTGCACCAGCAGCAGGTGAAGACCGAGATCATTTATCTGGATGCGGACGACAGCACCCTGTTGAAACGCTTCAGCGCCACCCGTCGTCGTCACCCACTGGGCGCCCAGCAAGGCTCTCTGGAAGCGGCCATACAGCACGAACGGGAATTGCTGGCCAACATCCGCCTGCGTGCCGACCTGGTGATCGACACCAGCAACTACGACGTTCACAGCCTCCGCAACCTGATGCGCGAGCGGGTAGCCAATCGCAGTGCCACCCTGTCGCTGCAACTGGAATCCTTCGGCTTCAAGAACGGTTTGCCCAATGATGCTGACCTGGTGTTTGACGTACGGGTACTGCCCAACCCTCACTGGCGGGCCGACCTGCGACCCTTTACCGGCCGCGATGACGCCATCATCGATTTTCTCCAGCAGCATGAGGCCAGCCACGACATGCTTGAGGATATTCATCATTTCGTAAAACGCTGGTTGCCGGCGTTTGCCGAAAGTGATCGCAGCTATGTGACTGTCGCCATCGGCTGCACCGGTGGCCGCCATCGTTCGGTATTCATTACCGAGCAGCTGGCAAAACGGCTGCGCGATGAGGGCACTCCCCTCCAGGTCCGCCACCGCGAACTGGACTAAGGGCAACGCCACTCAATGATCGAAAAACAACTGGATATCATCAATAAACTCGGCCTCCATGCCCGTGCTGCCGCCAAGGTGGTCAGCGTGGCCTCTCGCTATGAAAGTCGCATCCATGTTCTTCACAATGGCAACCCGATAGATGCCAAGAGCATCATGGGTCTGCTGATGCTTGGCGCGGCCAAGGGCAGCAGCATTACCTTTCAGGTGGAGGGGAATGATGAAACCGCTGCCATGGAAGAACTCACCGATCTGTTCGCCCGTCGCTTTGATGAAGAAGAGTAAAAGGCAATGAATTATTAATAATGAATAATTAATAGCGCAGGATTTGGGGTACCATCCAGAGAGTTATTCATTATTCACTATTAACTATTCATTATATTCCATGCCCGCCGATACCAGCCGTAGCCAGCAACACCACAAAGTCATCAACCGCGCCTTGTCCAGCGGCACCTATACGCAGGTTCGACAGCTGTTCAATAATCTGCCCGGTGCTGAGGCGGCGCATTTGCTGGAATCCTTTCCGCCCCGGGAACGGGAGATTCTCTGGCAACTGCTCAGCAAGGACCAGGAAAGCGAGGTTCTCCAGTATCTGGGTGAGGAAGTGCGGGTTGAGCTACTGCGCAACCTGAGCACTGATGAGCTGGTCTCTCTGGTGGAAGAGCTGGACACCGATGACCTTGCCGACTTGCTGCAGGAGCTGCCTGATCATGTGACCAGCCAGGTCATGGCCAGCCTGGACGAGCAGAATCGCGACCGGCTGGAACAGGTGATGAGCTACCCGGAGGATACCGCCGGGGGCCTGATGAACACGGATGTGATTACCATCCGCCCGGAAATCACCTTCGAAGTGGTGCAACGCTACCTGCGCCGTCGGGGGGAAATCCCTCGCACCACCGATAACCTGGCAGTGGTCAATCGCCGTAATCAGTTTATCGGGTTGTTACCACTGACCAAGGTTCTGATCAGCGATCCCGGCACCACCGTGCGCGAGGCCATGATCACTGATACCGAATCCATTCCCGCCAACTTGCCTGCTCACGAAGTGGCCAAGATCTTTGAGCGCCAGGATCTGGTAACCGCCCCGGTGGTGGACGAAGACGGCATGCTGGTCGGCCGGATTACCATTGATGACGTGGTAGACGTGATCATCGAGGAAGCCGACCACTCACTGATGAGCATGGCCGGTCTGGATGAGGACGAGGACACCTTTGGTTCCGTTTGGCAAACGGCGCGGCGTCGGGCTGTCTGGCTGGGCATCAATCTGCTTACCGCCCTGGCTGCCTCCGCCGTGATCGGTCTGTTTGAAGCCACCCTGGAAAAAGTGGTGGCGCTGGCCATTCTGATGCCCATTGTTGCCAGCATGGGCGGTATCGCTGGCAGTCAGACCCTGACCCTGGTGATCCGGGCCATGGCACTGGGACAGATCCAGTCCAGTAATACCCGCTATCTGCTGGTCAAGGAATTGTCCGTTGGCGCACTGAACGGCCTGCTTTGGGCCACGGTGATCGGCATTACGGCAGCACTGTGGTTTGACGACCCCAGTATCGGCATGGTCATCGCTGCCGCCATGATCATCAACCTGATCATGGCCGCCTGTGCCGGCGCCATGCTGCCGATGATCATGAAGAAGATGGGTATCGATCCGGCTCTGGCCGGCTCCGTGGTGCTTACCACCATCACCGATATCGTGGGTTTCTTTGCCTTCCTGGGTCTGGCCACCGTGCTCTACGCGCATCTGCTGGTCTGATTTTTCATTCGCCCACAAAAAAGGCGCCAATCAATGGCGCCTTTTTGGGTCATGCTTTCCAGCGGGATTTACTCCACAAAAATCTGCCGGAAGGACACGTAGTAGGCGCCGGCAAGAATCGGCATAACGAACAGCCACCCCAGCAACAGTGGCAAAGCGGCTACCAGCACGATCACCATGGTCACCAGAAGGTAAACGATCAAGGGGATCACATTACGGGTGAAGCCGCCGAGGCTCAGTTTCATGGCTTCGCCTACCCCCTTATTGCCCAGAAAGATCAGTGGCACAGTGAAATAGAACAGGTATACGAAACCGAACACGGCTACCACCCCCAGCAGCCCGATCACCACCATGGCTCCTGTAGTAGCGCCGCCTCCAGCACCCATTGCATACCCCAGCCCCCCGAAGATAATCCCGAGCAGCAGCATCACGCCGAGCTGAGCCAGGGCCATCAGAATAAGAGGGCCGGTCCGCTCGGAGAAAGCAGCGAACAGGTCGGCAAAATCCGACGTACCTTCGGTTTCCATGCGATGGAAGATTTTCACGATCCCGGCGTATAGCAGGGGCGTGGCCAACACCTGCGCGATCATGCCAAGCAGCGGAATAATCTGGAAAGCGGAGGTGATCAGCACAGTAACCACCAAGGCCCCCAACACGACACCCCAGTGACCCGGCAGCATCTTGTGTCCACTACCGATCCAGCCCAGCGCATCTCCCACACTCACCTTGCGTGGCTCAGCCAGAATGGTGAGCGGTTGTGCTGGTGGATTATTGTCGTCAACCAGCTCGGCTTGCGGCTGTTGATACGGATTGATTTCACTCACGGTTTGCTCCTTTCCCGAAAAAATTTTCATCCATTGAAAATGCCCGGATATGCTATCGTCCGGCGATCTTTATTGGCGACAGCAATAGAGAGCCGCTGGCAATGTTACCCCGATAATCCACATCGGTGCCGCTCCCCTGAATACCCTTGAGCATCTCCCCCAAATGCCCCGCAATGGTAAACTCTTGCAAGGCTCCTTGTATGACACCGTTCTCAAACCAGAAACCGCTGGCACCACGGGAATAGTCCCCGGTCACCAGATTTACCCCCTGCCCCATGACTTCCGTGACCAGGATGCCTTTCGGCACCCGGGCCATCAACGCCGCCAGCGACTCGCCGGTATCGGTGATGGACAGGTTACGCACCCCGCCGCCATTGCCGGTGGGCGCCATCTGTAAACGGCGACTGGCATACAGGCCCAGTGCATACTGGCGCAGCACACCATCCTCCACAAAAGACTGTGCATGGGTGGGCAAGCCATCCCCATCGAAGGGCGCGGAAGCATTACCGGCAGACAGATGCGGGTTTTCTGTGAGCGAAAATCCCTTGGGCAGCACAGCGGTACCGATACTGTCCTGCAGGAAGGAACTGCGCCGGTAAAGGGCACCACCGCTGATGGCGGATACCAGGTGGCCCAACAGGCCTGAGGCCACCTCCGGTGCAAAAATCACCGGTAATTCACCAGTTTCGGGAATGCTGGCCCCCAGTCTGGCCAATGTCCGCTCCCGGGCTTTCTCGCCAATCTCCTCGGCAGCGGCCAGTCGCTCGCCGATACGCCCGCCGTCATACCAGTAATCGCGCTGCATGCCGTTTTCATCTTCCGCCACCACACTACAGACCCGGCTGTGGTGGGTGCCGCGATAGCCGTGCAAGAAACCTTCAGAGGTCGCGAAGACCCGCAGACTGGCGCCACTGTTGATGGAAGCCCCTTCGGAATTGACGATGCGGGCATCATTGCGAGCCACGGTTTCACAGCGCAATGCCTCGTCAATGGCCGCCTGGGTATCCATTGCCCAGGGGTGATACAGATCCAGGTCGGGCACCTCCCGAGCCAGCATGTCAGCTGGCGCCAGACCCGCATACCGGTCTTCCTCGGTGTAACGGGCAATAGAGGCCGCCGCCTGAATGGTATCGCGGAGGCTGTCACGATTGTCGTCAGAACTGCTGGCATGACCCTTGCGCTGGCCACGGAACACGGTCACCGACACCCCACGGTCACGATGGAATTCCACGGTTTCCACCTCCCCCTGGCGCACATTGACCGAATACCCCTGGGACAGGCTCACATTCACTTCCACACCATCGGCGCCCTGACGTTTCGCCTCTTCCAGCACCCAGGCAGCCGTGTCTTCTGCCTGGCGTAATTGGGCAATATCCAGTACTGCTGTCGTTGCGGGGGAATCAGACATAAAATAGCGGTTCCGTAACCAGAATCAGAAAATGTAATGACCGAGTATAACGACGACCTGCTGACCAGCAAGACACAACAAAAACGCGATGACAGTGCTTTGCAGGAGCTGGGACTCTCGTTAATGGACATGAAGCCGGCAGAGCGCGAGCGGCTGCCCCTGGGCGATGAACTGAAAAAGGCCCTGGACGAAGCCAGTCGCATCAACCATCACGAAGCGCGTCGTCGCCATGCCCAGTACATCGGCCGTCTGATGCGCGAATCCAACAGCGAGCAGATCATCCAGGCTCTGGAAGCGTTTCATGACCCATTCCGCCAGCAACGGCTGACCAACTGGGTAGAGCAAATCATGGCCTGCGAACAACCCCGGGACGCCGAAAGCACACTGCAGCTGATCCTGGAGTTCTTTCCCCACGGGGACCGGCAACAATTACGCAACCTGAGCCGCAATGCCCTCAAGGCCCGGGTGGCCGACCCGGCCACCGCCACCGCAGCGGAAAAGGACAAGTTCAAACGCGAGCGACGCAAGCTGATGAGCTACCTGAACCAGTTGGATAAAACCGCGCCGCTGTATTGAGAGGTGCTGCACTGAACCTGTAGCAATGAACGTTGGCCCGAGAAACAATGAACGGCTGGTGCAGTTCGCCTTAGGCTTAGTGCACCCTACTCTCACATCACGCTTCAGGGGTTTCACTATCAACTGTTAACTATTCACTATTAACTGCTTTACCCTGCCACCAGCGCACAAAGGCCTCCCCCACCGCTTTTTGCGGCATGGAGTGCGCCTCCCCATCAATGCCCTGCTCTTCTTCCATCCGCGCCACCTCGCGGTTGGCCGCGGCAAACCAGGCATCCGGGTCATCAATGCCCGCAGCCATGTCCTCACCATATAACGCCTTGCTGAACCAGGTGCGGTCGGAGTCGTCACCACAACCGAAGGACGTGCGATCCGATGCCGCGGAGGAGAACACCACTCGCTGCGGGGAAGCCAGGGCTTCAACCCATTTCCCGGAATAACAGGCCGACACCACCAGCCACTGATGCTTCGCCTTCAGGGCGTTGAACCACTTTTTGCCATCCGCCACGCTCAGATCATTAAGCTTGAGGTTCCGGTCATCCAGCAACAGGGCACCCTCTTTGGAGCCATGACTGACCAGATGCACCATGAGCAGGTCTTCTTGCGGGTCCATCAATGCATCCAGTGCCTCCAGGGATTCACGCACACTGGTTCGGGTAGCCAGGGGCAGGTCATCACTGCCACCGTTGATCAGACGCACCTGACGGCGCTTGAGATCGAACACCGACCCCAACCGTTCCGTCACCCAGTCCACTTCACGGGCAAACACGGCCTCGGTGCCATCACCGCCCACCACCAGCAGGTACACATCACGAACACCTGGCCGCTGCGGGGCCAGGGAGGACAATACCGACTGCAAGCGGCTGGACTCAGTGTATAGACGTGCCTCAATTTGCGCCGCCCGGGCATGGCGGTTTTCCCGATAGGCCTGCTCACTGGCATAATAGCGACCACGTACGAAATAGCCTTTTTCTACCTGTGGTTCAGCATCGCCCTCTGCCGGCTGAGTGCGCGTGCCGCTACCATGGGCGTAGCCCTTTTCAAACTCACCCTTGATCACCACACCATCCGGCCGGGTCAAAACTCCCTGACCATGGTAGGAAAAATAGCGGAACTCTCCTTCGTACCGGTAACCTTCCTCATCCCGGTAACTGCCCTCCAGTAACTCGCCATTCTCGAATCGGCCTTCATAGTGCTCGCCACCTTCTGTGACCCAGAGCCCCTGGCCATGGGGTGCGAGATCCAGAAACTCTCCCTGATAAGAGCCACCTTCCGCATAGCTGACGGTGCCCTCTACCAGCTCACCCTGTTCGAACCGGCCCTGCCAGATGGCATCGTCACAGGTGAACTGCCCATCGCCATGCAACACGCCATCGACAAACTGACCCTCCTGAACACAACCGCGCCGGTCTACCAGCTTGCCATGGCCATCAAGAAGCCCTTCGCGAAACGCTCCTTCATAGTAACGACCATCGGGCCAGGTGAGCCGGCCTTCACCATGGAAGAGATCATTACGGGTTTCACCATCGTAGACAGCCCCGTCCGGCAAACGCACATCTGCCGGCCATTGCACTGGATCACAGCCAGCCAACGCGACAAGAACCATTCCAAGACAGCATACTTTCATCGACAAACCTGCAGCGTATTTATTGGCGTTATCCAACCGGCAGTTTGAACTGGGCCAGCTGTGACGAGGTGCGTCGCAAATGCAGGCACAGCAAGCGGGCGATGTTTTCCATGATCAGACTGACCGCATGGGGGCTGCGTTTGCGCAATTGCTCGACGCCCTTGCGGGTGAGCACGATCAGAGTAGCGTCTTCGGCAGCTCGTACCGTCGCCGAACGGGGCTCGTGATCCACCAGTGCCATCTCGCCCATGGAATCACCCGGGCGCAGATGAGCAATCACCACTTCTCCACCCGCTTCGCTGTTCTTGACGATATCCAGACAACCGCGCACCACAAAACAGACAAAGTCACTGCGATCCCCTTCCCGGCAAACAGGCTCCCCGGCAGGGACGCGATTAACAAACACCAGTTTTTCCAGTACTGCCAGCTCATCATCACTGAGCCCGGCAAACAGGCGCATGCGTGACAGAACGTCCAGTACCTGGGACATCAGGCAGTGCCCCCCACGGTGAGAGCATCCACGCGGAGAGTGGGCTGCCCCACCCCCACCGGCACGGACTGGCCGTCCTTGCCGCACACGCCGATGCCACTATCCAGGGCCAGATCATTACCCACCATGGAGATGCGGCTCATCACTTCCGCACCGCTACCAATCAGGGTGGCGCCTTTCACCGGGCAGACAATTTTGCCCTTTTCCACCAGATAGGCTTCGCTGGTAGAAAATACAAAACGCCCTGAGGTGATATCCACCTGCCCACCACCGAAGTTCACCGCATAGATGCCCCGGTCGAGACTGGCAACGATATCCTGCGGGTCACTCTCGCCGGGGAGCATATAGGTGTTGGTCATTCGAGGCATGGGCAGGTGGGCATAGGACTCCCGGCGACCATTGCCGGTGGGTGCCACCCCCATCAAGCGAGCGTTGGTCTTGTCCTGCATAAAGCCTACCAGCTTGCCGTTTTCGATAAGGGTATTGCAGGCGGTGGGCGTACCCTCGTCATCAATGGTCAGGGAACCTCGTCGATCCGCCAGAGTGCCGTCATCCACCACGGTACACAGGGGGGATGCCACCTGTTGGCCAAATTTCTTGGCAAACATGGAGGTACCCTTGCGATTGAAGTCACCTTCCAGGCCATGACCCACGGCTTCGTGCAGCAGCACACCGGGCCAGCCCGGCCCCAGCACCACCGGCATGGTGCCCGCCGGTGCAGCTTCGGCGTCCAGATTCAGCAAGGCGCCGCGCACCGCTTCCCGGGCCCAGGTCTCGATACGTTCTTCCTGCAACAACCAGTCATAGGCCACACGACCGCCTCCACCAGCACTACCACGCTCACGGCGACCATTGCGCTCGGCAATCACGCTTACATTGCAGCGGATCAACGGCCGCACATCCGCTGCCAGGGTGCCGTCACTGGCCACCACCATGATCACATCCTGCTCGGCGCTAAGGCTTGCAGTGACTTCCACGATGGCCGGGTCCAATGAACGAGCCAGGGCATCGATACGTTGCAGTAGAGCCACCTTGTCTTCTGCAGGCCAGCCCAACAGAGGATCAATGGCCGCATAACGGGCCGGCACCGCCCTACTGGCAAGCTGAATCTGCCGGTCCTGACCCTGGCGGGTAATGGCCCGGGCCGCACCGCTGGCCTGCTGCAACGCGTCCAGGGTGATGTCGTCACTATAGGCAAAACCGGTCTTGTCGCCCTGGACAATACGCACCCCGGCACCGCGTTCGGTATTGAAACTGGCATCGCGAACAATACCGTCTTCCAGCACCCAGGCCTCGTGACGGCTGTGCTGGAAATACATGTCGGCATAATCTGCCCGGCCAGTGAGCTTACCGTTCAGCAGCGACGCCAATTGCGGGGTGTGCAGGTTTGCCGGTGCCAACAATACGGACTCGGCAATGGATAGGGCGTCGTTATGTGTCATAGGGTCCTTCAATTCGGAATCGTTGATGCTGTTGAACCGGCATTCTTTGCCGAAGCTCATTCATGGTAGCAAGGTCCAGCTCGGTCACAAGAGCCCCGGGAGAATCACCCAGACTGTCTACCACTCGGCCCCAGGGGTCCACCAACATGGAATGCCCGTAGGTGGCCCGGCGCGGACCATGCTGGCCGCATTGGTTGGCACCCAGCACATAGCAACCGGTCTGTACCGCCGTGGCACGCAGCAGCAGTTGCCAGTGGGCAGCCCCGGTGACAGCAGTAAAGGCCGAGGGGTACACCAGCAACTGGGCTCCGGCGGCAACCAACCGTTGGGCCAAAGCGGGAAAGCGCAGGTCATAACAGATTGCCATACCCACCTGCAGGTCACCCACAGAGGTCATCACCACCTCCTGGCCGGGCTCAAAGAAATCCGACTCCCGGTAGCGTCCCTGAGCATCCTGCACATCCGCATCGAACAAATGCAGCTTGTCATAACGTGCCAACGGCTCCCCCGCAGCACTGACTGCGATGGAACAGGTGCGTACCAGAGGAGATGGTACCGGCTGGCCGTCCGGGCGCTGCAGGGCCGGCAGGCTACCGCCAATGATGGCCA
Organism: Alcanivorax sp.; assembly: GCF_014762765.1. GTDB lineage: Bacteria > Pseudomonadota > Gammaproteobacteria > Pseudomonadales > Alcanivoracaceae > Alcanivorax. The sequence continues at coordinate 25,173 of NZ_JABURH010000146.1, read as the reverse complement.
TGTCCAGAGACCGGGCCTGACCACACAACCAGCTAACCAGCTCGTCATGGCGCTCACCCAGAGCCCGATAGTCCCCACCGTAAGCGGCGAAGTTTTCCGGCAGCACAGCCAGACAGGCCCCCTTTTTCCGGGCCTCTGTCAGCAGCGCGCCGGCCTGGCGCAGATTGTCATCCGGCTCCTTGCCGCTGGTCATCTGGATGGCGGCAATCGGATAGCGTGTCACCGTCATTCGAATATCCCCTCGGTTTCTTTCACCTGCGGGCTGCTCCAGTTACCGGTTACCCGATATTCCATGGTAGTAGTCTTATCGAGCCGGTCGCCCCAGATACGCTCTACGACAAAGATGCCCGCGCACGCTGCCGGCCCGGCAAGACATCCTGCATACAGGTTACTGGACAATGGCAACGTGACTTCCATGTTGTGATCCAGGGTTTCCTTTTCCAGATCAATGGCACCCTTCACCCGAATCGCAGCAGAAGGCGAGTCAATGGCCAGATTGGATGTGGCCACGCGAGAGCCATCGATAGAGAAATCGCCGGTGATGCTGTCGCAGCTCATGCCCTTCTTGTACAGGTCAGAGAAGTCCAGCCTCAGTCGACGCTGGATAGTCCCGATATTTAGAATTCCCAGCAAACGCAGGAACGAGGTTTTGGTATCGGTATCGGGAATCCGGCATTCACCGATATCCACCTGGGCTTGCCCTTCCAGAGCAAGATAATTCATCCCCAGCGGCCAGTCAGCCCAGCCCAATACCACCTGGGCGCGGGCATCATCGGACTCGATCAGAGCCGGTAACCCCCAGGCTTTCAGGGAATGCCCAAGGTCGTCCGACGTCAGGCTACCATTGAAGCGGCTGTACTGTTCACCCGCTTGCTCAGTCCAGTCCAGCGTGCCCTGAAAACGACTGGACCGCCAACGCCCATCCAGATCGGAAATACGTACCCCCTCTTTCACTGGCCGTACCTTGCCCCGCCATTGGCCGTAATCCTCGTCGTTGATAACGATGCTGCTGAAATCCGCATCCATAGGCGGCAGCATCAGCGGAGACACTGGCTGGGTTTCTCCGTCGTCACCAAGCGCCCCTTCAGGCAATGTCAGATTGAGACGGGACACCGACATTTCCAGAGGCGCCTCACCGCGAGCGGAAAACCCGTCGGGAATCCGCACAGACCCTGCCACCGCACGACTACTCAACGCCATATCCCACCCGGCATCCCCCGGCAGCACAGACAACCGAGAGTCAGCGACTTCAACGCCAAACAGATCCAGGCGATCCACCTGCAGGCTGACTTTGCTCAGTGTAGCCTCGGCGGAACCGACACCACCGCCGCTGCCCGCATTCAATGAGGGCACCAGACGGTTACCGATAAAGTCGATCCAGGGCTCCGCACTGATTTCCGCCAGTTGGCCGCGAACCTGAATTCCCTCGCTCGGCACTTGCAGTGTGCCGCTTCCCAGCAGCAGATCGCCCTGTATACGCTTGTCGATGCGCAAAGCGCCTCGCAACAATCCACCATACTCCAGATTCATCGCCAGGCGACCGCCAGGGTTGCTGAGACGGATATCCAGCGGACGGGTTGACCCGGCTGACTTACCCAGTGGTGCCGGCGCATCCACGGTCACACCCTTCATCGACGATGCTGCACGCAGGGAAAACGGCGTGCCCTGCCAGGGGATCTGTACGGTCAGCCCCAGCGGCAACTGCCCTGACAGCGGCTCGAGCCAGGCAAACCCCAGCCAGTTTGCCGCTTGCTTCATGGGCAGACGGCCATCGAGCTGCAAACGACTGCGACCATCCCGGGTCAGCCACTGACCGCCGAACGTTCCACCCAGAGCACGAGCCTGCAGCCGGTCGATCTGCATGCCGTCACGCAAATGGAAATAGACTGGCGCCGAGGCTTCAGTGACCCGAAGTTTGCGCGGCGCATTGTATAGCGTGGCATCGTCCACCTGTGCATCCACAATGACCACAGGGGCGTCGTTATCTTTCTGCAAGGGAATATCCAGCAACAGATAACCAGACATACTGCCGTCCCGGAAACGCCAGTCCAGCAACTCTTCGGGGAGCTGTTTACGCAGCGGGGTATCCTGAAAGAGCGTATCCAGATCCTGTAACGGCCCCCGGGCCTGGCCGGAAACAACCAGCCGGGGCGTCTCGCCGATTTCAAAATCGGCCACATCCACGTGCACATCTTTCAGTTGGCTACCCAACAGTTTGCCACTGTGAGCCAGCCCGCGAACCTGGCGACCATTGATCAGCACATCCGCCGACACGTCACTGGCCACCGGCCAATCCGGCAGGAAAGACAACCGCACATCGCGGCCCTGATAACGCATCTGCAGGGTACGATCCTGTTGCCGGCTCTTGTCGATTTTCACCGGGCCCTGGTAAAGAATCTGGCCACGTTGCAGGTGCCCACCCTGAATGGCTTGCGCGAGCCAGCCGGACAGCCCCTCGGGTAACCGTTTGAGCGGCATGTAATGGCTGGCACGGGCGCCGCTACCTTCGTAGATTTCTGCCGCCAGGCGCAATTGCGGAATCTTTTCGGGGCTCAGGCTGAGCTGCATCATCGCCTCGCCATGGGCATCAGGATTGACCACCCGCAACCGCCCGGAACGAACCTGCAGCTGGTCGCCGTCCCGACGCCAGTCCAGCAACCCACTGACCTGGCCTCCCAGGGCATGGTCATAAAGCCTCGGAAATTGCAGGCTGAGATTATCGCTGTGCAGGTGCGCCAAGCCTTCGGACGGGCTGCCGGACACCCAGCCGGAAAGCCCCTGCACACCCGGTATTCGATCCTGCGCCTGGCTCGACAGATCAGTGAAGCGCACCTGGAACTTCTTTACTTGCCGTGCACGGCCACGTACATAGACACCATTCAGCACCCCCCGTGGCGACTGTACCGCCAAACGTTCACGGACCTGTTGCAGGCTACCGGGCAAGGCAAATGGCCATTGCTGAAACTGCTGATTGAGTCCATGGAGCGGCAGTTCAGTGCCCCGGAACTGCCATTGGCGCTGCTCGCCACGAGTCTGCCAAAGCAGCGCCATGTCTCCTAAATTGAGCGCGCCGGCCGGTGAATCACCGGACAGGCGAGTCAGGGACAGGGTTGCCCTCTCCCCATCCCTGGCCAGAGCCAACCGCGCAGACAGCTCGGTCATGGGCCAGACCAGCCCCTCCTGCTGTAGTGTCAGGGCGGGCAGGTTCAGATTGATGCGGGCGTCATGGGGTTGCCCCTGTTTCAGGGTAGACCAGACTTTCATACGCCCATCCAGCGCGGCCACCTGCACCGGCCAGCCCAGCTCCTCGGGCAGCCACTCGTGTAGGCGCTCCCCCTTGAGGCTGGCATAGAGATCCGCCTCCACCTCTTCCAGGGAAAAGGCATCTCCATGCAGGTGAATCCGCGCCTGCAGGGACAGGGGGCGGTCACGGGCTTCAAGGTTCAGCGCCAACCGGTGCTCGTCACCGCGGTTAATCAAGGTGGCATCCAGTTCAGATGCCGCCAGTGGCGGCATCCCCGGCCACTCCAGAGTCAGACGGGCATCACTGATCGCCAGCAACTGCTGGCGGTAGAACAGGGTGAGGATACGCTCCAGCGGCGGGCGCTGCTCCGGATCCTTGCTGCCCAGCGCTTCCAGTCCGCGCAAACGGATGCTGCCATCCTCGCCGCGCACAAGATTCAGCTCCACACCATGAATGCGCAGTTCCCTGAGCACCAGATCCCGGTGCCACAAGGAACGAAAAACATCGATCCCCAAAACCACTTCGTCCAGCTCCAAAGCGGTATCCCCTTCCGGGGCAGGCAGACGAATCTGACGGGCCACAAACTGGGGCACCAGGCCAGACATCTTGCCGTCCAACTCGGCGATGGTCAGCGGTGTCTGGATACGTTCTTCAAAGAGGACTTCAAGCCGTTCGCGATAATCCGGCACCAGCAGCATCAACTGGCGGCCGACGACGACATAGGCCGCCATCAGCAGCAGCAAGGCCACCGTCAGCCACCAGAGGGACGGATAAAGTCGATGCCAGCGATTAGATCGGGTCGAGGCCATAGTCAGTTGGTTTGCCAGTAACGGATGCCGACCTGATCCAGCAATTCCACCATCTGTTCCAGCGGCAGGCCGACTACCCCACTGTAACTGCCCGTCAACGAAGCCACCAGCGCCGCACCTAGCCCCTGAATCCCATAACCACCGGCCTTGTCAGCGCCTTCACCAGTGTCCACATAAGCCTGCAACTGCGCCTCATCAAGATCACGGAATTGAACCTGGGTAATGGCGTACCGCACCTCCAGCTGCCCCCGGTGCAACAAGGCAAGCGCAGACATGACCTGATGCTCCCCTCCGTTAAGACTCTTCAGCATGGCCAGCGCCTGTTGTTTATCCGCCGGCTTGCCCAGTATCTCATCACCCAATACCACCGCAGTGTCGGCACCAAGCACAGCGCCAGCCGGCTGGCCATGAGCTGCCGCCGCCCCGGCCTGGGCCTTCTCACGGGCCATGCGACACACATACTCCAGGGGCAGCTCCTGCGGCAACGGGGTTTCATCGATATCCGGAGCGGGTAGCACGGAAAAGGGGACAGCAATCTGCCGTAGCAGCTCTGCCCGACGTGGCGAACCTGAGGCGAGGTAAAGAATCATAGGATCAGAAAAAATGGATAATTGATAATGGGTAATTGATAACGAAACTGACGGAGCACCCCACGTATTACTACGAGCAGTCGGTGGTTTTCGCTATCAATTCTCAATTATCAACTGTCAATTGCTCTTCAGCGTACTAGAAAACGCAGCTGTACCCAGCGCAATAGCGCACAAACCGGACGCCAAAGCACTGCGCTGGTCAGGGAAGCATAAAGAATGGTGTAGGGCGGATACAGGGTACGACCCACGGACTCCTGCACCAGAAAGGCCAGCAGGCTGACCGTACCTACCAGCAGGAAAACCACGGCACACTGCTGCAGCGAGGTGAACACCCGCATGCGTTTATAGGCGGCCAGCATCACAAAGGCGCCCAGAGCATAAGCCAGCCCCCATTGCCCCAGCGTGGTACCCACCAGCACATCGTGATAAAGGCCAACGAAGAAGCCCCACAGCACACCGATGCGACTGGGCAATTCCAGTACCCAGTAAACCAGCACCAGCAGCATCCACTCCGGGCGCACCCAGTTGACACTCTCGGGAAGGGGCACCACTTCCAGCAACGCGGCGATCAGCAAGGTGACGACAATGACGCCCGTGCCGGCAGGACGATCATGAATCATTGGCGGCCTCCGGGTCAGGAACCGGAATCAGGGGCTTATCAGTGGACTGCACCAACAGCACGTGACTGGCACGATCCACTCTGGCGGTAGGGCGAGCGGCGATTTCCGCGAAAGGCGCACCAGACTGATGGCGTACGGCGGTGACTGTTGCCACCGGATAACCCCGCGGATAACGCTGGCCTAAACCGGTGCTCACCAGCAGATCCCCTTCGTTGATATCCGCCGTGTCCGGCACATAGAGGAGCTTCAAGCCATCGGACTGACCGGTACCCGCCAGAATCGCACGCACCCCGTTGCGATTCACCTGTACGCTCATGGCATGACTGGCATCAGTGACCAGCAACACCCGGGAACTAAGCGGCCCCGCATCCACCACCTGACCGATCAGCCCCTGGGCATCAAGCACCGCTTGCCCGCGCAAGACCTTATCGCCCCTGCCCTTGTTGATGACCAGCTCCTGGCGGTTCGGATCCGGATCCACGCCGATGATCTCGGCCACCAGCACATTGGCATCCAGGTCCGCCGAAGAGTTGAGCAACTCACGCAGACGCACGTTTTCCGCCTCCAGTACTGCCAGCCGCTGAACCTTCTGCTCGAGAATCAACGCTTGGCGCTGCAGGCGCCGGTTTTCATCCATCAGGGAACCGCGGGTCTGGGTCTGCTCGGACAACCACTCACCGGAATCCACCGGCAGGTGAGCCAGATAATGGATCGGGGCGGTGAGATAGCCGAGCACATGCCGCACGGGCGCAGCCCAAGGCGTGCGCTGGTCCAGCACCATCATGACGATGGCCAGAACCAGCGCAATCAGCAGTCGGTAGGTGGGATTGGCAGGTGCCGTCATGATCTAGCCCGGAAACCCGGTCTAGCCCATGGCCAGCATATCGAAACCCTGGCTGTCCATCAGCTCCAACGCCTTGCCGCCACCACGTGCCACACAGGTCAGCGGATCATCGGCGACAATCACTGGCAAGCCGGTTTCTTCGCTGATCAGCCGGTCGATATCACGCAACAGGGCACCACCACCGGTGATCACCAGGCCACGCTCGGCGATGTCGGAGGCCAGTTCCGGCGGGGAGGCTTCCAGCGCGTTTTTCACCGCATTGACGATAGCCGCCAGCGGTTCTTTCAACGCTTCCAGAATTTCCTCGGAATTCAGGGTGAAGCTGCGCGGCACCCCTTCCGCCAGGTTACGACCACGAACGTCGATCTCGCGGATCTCGGACCCCGGATAAGCGGTACCGATTTCATGCTTGATGCGTTCCGCGGTGGATTCGCCGATCAACGAGCCATATTCCTTGCGCACAAAGGCCACAATGGCTTCGTCGAAACGGTCGCCACCGATACGCACGGATTCGGAATAGACCACACCGTTCAGCGAGATCAGGGCAATCTCGGTGGTTCCCCCACCGATATCCACCACCATGGAACCGCGCGCTTCCTCTACCGGCAAGCCGGCACCAATGGCAGCAGCCATGGGCTCTTCAATCAGATAGACATCACGGGCACCGGCGCCGTAAGCGGAATCCTGAATGGCCCGGCGCTCCACCTGGGTGGATTTACAGGGGACACAGACCAGCACTCTCGGTGCCGGCGGGAAGAAGCCGGTATCGTGAACCTTCTTGATAAAGTACTGGAGCATTTTCTCGGTGACATCAAAGTCAGCGATCACCCCGTCCTTCATGGGTCGAATGGCAGTAATGTTGCCGGGGGTGCGGCCCAGCATACGCTTGGCGTCGGCCCCCACGGCAGCGACACTCTTCTGGGCACCGTGGTGTCGAATGGCCACCACGGACGGCTCGTCCAGTACGATGCCGCGGCCACGTACATAAATAAGGGTGTTGGCGGTCCCCAAATCGATGGACAAATCGGTGGAGAACATCCCCCGAATACGCTTGATCATGGACATCTCTGGCGTGTTTCCTGAAATTTTCGCGAAAAAACGACACCGGGCGGGAAAAAACCGGGCATCTCACAAGATGGCGCAACTCTAGCAACGGCAGGGGCATTGGGCAAGCTGACACTACGGCTTTTACGCTGGTGGGCAGTGGCCCCGGACAGGCGGTCTATGGTACTTTTTGCGGCTTTCCAGACCCGCATTAGCTTATCTCTGCCCGCCGCAGAGAATCCCAACGGAGAGAATCATGGCCATTGATTCCAAGGTGGTAGCCCAGGTGGCCCATCTGGCGCGCCTGAAAGTGGACGAGGCAGACAGCGCCGCCCTGTCCGACCGACTCAATGACATCCTGGCCATGGTGGACCAGCTGCAGCAGGCCGATGTGACTGATGTGGCGCCCATGGCCCACCCGCTGGACGTGACCCAGCCCCTGCGAGAAGACGAAGTCAGCGAGCCCAACGTGCGCGACAAGGCACTGGACATCGCCCCCGCCGCCGAAGACGGCTGTTTCCTGGTTCCCCGGGTGATTGAGTAAACAGGTGATGAGCAACGCCATGCACAACAAGACACTGACAGAACTCAAGGCCGGTCTGGCTGCCGGGGACTTCTCCTCCCGGGAGCTCACCGAGCATTTCCTGGCCCGTATCCAGCAACACGACGGTGAACTCAACAGTTTCATTACCGTGACCGCCGAGCAGGCCCTGGCCCAGGCCGATGCCGCTGATCAGGCCATTGCCACCGGCAATACTGGCCTCCTCACCGGCCTGCCCATCGCCCACAAGGACATTTTCTGCACCGAGGGCGTGCGCACCAGCTGCGGCTCGAAGATGCTGGATTCCTTCATTGCCCCCTATACCGCCACCGTGGTGGAAAAGATGGCCGCCGAAGGCGCCGTCATGCTGGGCAAGACCAACATGGACGAGTTCGCCATGGGCTCCTCCAACGAAACCAGCTACTACGGCCCGGTGAAGAACCCCTGGGACCTGGAACGGGTCCCAGGCGGCTCCTCCGGCGGTGCGGCGGCCTGTCTGGGAGCCCGTCTGGCCCCCGGCGCCACTGGCACCGACACCGGCGGCTCCATCCGCCAGCCGGCGGCCCTGAACAATATTACCGGCCTCAAACCCACCTACGGACGCGTTTCCCGCTGGGGCATGATTGCCTTTGCCTCCAGCCTGGATCAGGCCGGCCCCATGGCCCAGAGTGCAGATGACTGCGCGCTGATGCTGCAGGCCATGGCCGGTCACGACCATCGTGATTCCACCAGCCTTAATGAAAAGGTGGATGATTATCTCGGCGCCCTGAACAACGACATCCGTGGCCTGACCATCGGTATCCCGGAAGAATTTTTCCCGGACACCCTGGATGGCGCCATCGCCGACAACAGCCGCGACGCCATTCGCGAACTGGAAAAACTGGGCGCCAAGGTGGTCTCGGTATCACTGCCCAGCGTGAAACTGTCGGTACCGGCCTACTATGTAATCGCCCCGGCGGAAGCCAGCTCCAACTTGAGCCGCTTCGACGGCGTGCGGTTCGGCCATCGCTGTGACGACCCCAAAGATCTGGAAGACCTGTACAAACGCTCCCGTTCAGAAGGGTTCGGTGATGAGGTTAAGCGCCGCATTCTGGTCGGCGCTTACGCCCTGTCCGCCGGTTACTACGACGCCTATTACCGTCGCGCCCAACAGGTCCGCCGCCTGATCCGTGACGACTTTGCACGCGCCTTCGAAAAAGTCGATGTGTTGATGGGCCCCACCGCCCCGGAAACCGCCTTCAAACTGGGCGCCAAGAAAGACGATCCGGTAAGCATGTACATGGCCGACGTCTTCACCATCGGGGTTAACCTGGCCGGCCTGCCGGCTCTGTCCATGCCCACCGGCTTTATCAACGGCCTGCCCACGGGCACACAGATCATCGGTAACTATTTCCGCGAAGGTCAGATCCTCAACGTGGCGCACAAGTATCAGCAGGCCACCGACTGGCATAAACAGGCTCCGGTTTTTGGAGGTGAGCAATGAGTTGGGAAGTCGTGATCGGTCTGGAAATTCACGTCCAGCTCAACACCGTCAGTAAACTATTCTCCGGCAGCAAACTGTCCACCGGTGCCGAGCCTAACACCCAGGCATCGCTGGTGGATCTGGGCATGCCCGGCACCCTGCCGGTGGTGAACAAGGAAGCGGTGCGCAAAGCCGCGCTTTTTGGTCTGGCCATCAATGCCGATATCTGCCGTCACAGTGTGTTTGAACGGAAAAACTATTTTTATCCGGATCTGCCAAAAGGCTATCAAACCACCCAGCTGGCCGAGCCCATCGTGGGTGCCGGCGAGGTAGAAATCCAGCTGGAAAACGGTGAGAAAAAAACCGTGCGCATTCATCATGCGCACCTGGAAGAAGACGCTGGCAAGTCCCTGCACGAAGACTTCCATGGCATGACCGGGATTGACCTGAACCGGGCCGGCACACCGCTGATCGAAGTGGTCACCGAACCGGACATGAGCAATGCGGAAGAAGCCGTAGCCTTTGCACGCAAACTCCATGCGATTGTCACCTCCATCGGCATCTGCGATGGCGACATGTCCCAGGGCAACATGCGCTTCGATGTGAACGTGTCCATCCGCAAACCTGGCGACCCGCTGGGCACCCGCACGGAGACCAAGAACCTGAACTCTTTCCGTTTTATGGAACGGGCCATCAAGCTGGAAGTGGAACGGCAAATTGATGTGCTGGAAGACGGCGGCGAGATTGTGCAGGAAACCCGTTTGTACAATGGCGACACCCACACCGCCCGCTCCATGCGCAGCAAGGAAGACGCCAACGATTACCGTTATTTCCCCTGCCCGGATCTGCTGCCAGTGGCCATCACCGACGCAGACCTGGAAGCACTGAAAGCGGCCATGCCGGAGCTGCCCAATGCGCGCAAGGCACGGTTCATGGACGACTACCAGCTGTCCGAGTACGACGCGGATCTATTATCCGGCTCCATCGCCACCTCTGCGTTCTTTGAAGGAGTCGCCAACGCCGGTGGTGACGCCAAGCTGGCAGCCAACTGGGTGATGGGCGAACTGGCCGCCAGATTGAACGCGGAAGAAAAAGACATCAGCGACAGTCCGGTCAGCGCCGAACAACTGGGCCAGCTGATTGCCCGCCTGAAAGACGGCACCATCAGTTCCAAGATTGCCAAGCAGGTCTTCGAAGCCTGCTGGGCCGGTGAAGGCGACCCGGATGCCATCATTGAGGCCAAGGGCCTCAAGCAGATGAGCGACAGCGGTGAGCTGGAAAAAATTGTCGATGACATCATCGCCAATAACGCGCCCCAGGTTGAGGATTACCGCAACTCTGATGATGCCAAGAAAAAGAAAAAAATCGGTTTCTTTGTGGGCCAGGCAATGAAAGCGACACAGGGCAAGGCGAACCCGCAGCAACTGAATCAGTTGCTCAAGGAAAAACTGGGATAAAGATCAGGGCCGGACGTCCGGCCTCAGACGCCCGACCCCTAACAGGATCCAACCATGACCATTCAAACATTCCAGAACCGCGTCACCCTGGAAAAGAAAAACGACATTGCCTATGTCACTCTGAACCGCGCCGACAAGTACAACGGCCTGGATTTCGCCATGATGGAGGGTCTGGTGGAAGCTGCCAAAGCCGTGCGCAAAGACAAGAGCCTGCGCGTGGTGATCATGCAAGGCGACGGCAAGGCATTTTGTGCCGGGCTGGATTTCGGCACAGTGATGAAGCAACCACTGAAATTGCTGAAAGGTTTCACCAAATACGGCGTCAAGAAAACCAACCTGTTTCAGGAAGTCTGCTGGTGCTGGCGCGAACTACCCATTCCGGTCATCACAGTACTGCATGGTTACTGCTACGGCGGCGGTATGCAGATCGCCCTGGCCGCGGATTTCCGTATCAGCACCCCGGACTGCGAAATGTCCATCATGGAAATCAAGTGGGGCCTGATACCGGACATGACCGGCAGCGTCACCCTACGTGAGCTGGTACCCATGGATGTGGCCAAGGAATTGACCATGACCGGCCGCCTGTTCAAAGGTGAAGAAGCCAAGACCCTGAACCTGGTCACACGGGTGGCCAACGACCCGCTGGCGGAGGCGGAACAACTGGCAGAGGCGATAAAGAGTCGCTCACCGGACGGCATCAGTGCCGCCAAAAGTCTGTTCCAGCAAACCTGGAATGCCCCCGAAGCCCAGGCATTCGATGTGGAAAGCAAGCTGCAATTCAAGCTGTTACGCAGCAAGAACCAGCGCCGCGCCATGCAGGCCAACCAGAAAAAAGCCCCACCGAAATTTGCTTCCCGCGAACGGGATTACTAAAACAATGACCTCGGGGAGCCAAGCGCGCTGCGGGTTGCTCCCTGATCAAACAGCAAGATAGCCCCCCTGCAACTGCCAACTCACCCCTGTTTCGTAGCCTCATCTTGCTGCATACTCAGGCAAAAATCTGAGTTTGTTGAGGCACTGCATGATTTCCGTGGCCGAAGCCAGTGGCGGCTTTTCCGCCCTGACCCGCATGTACAAACGTCTGGTCGATGAATTTATCGGGCAGCTCCCGCTACAGCCCCAGTCCTTTCCCCTGGCCCCCACAGAGGATGCCTTCCAGCAGGGTATGTGTGCCGATACCACCTATGTGGTGAAAGGCGGCATGCTGGGCATGCGCTGCCAGGAGCGCAAGTTGTTCACCTGGGACGAGGGGGACATGATTCTCCCCGATGCTGGCAACGATGAGGTCACCTACTACGCGGAAAGCGCCGTGCTTCTGGCCGCCTACCCCACCGTCAAACTGGTGGAAGCGGCACTGGCCGATGAACAGCTGGCACGCCTTTGGACCCGCATCCTCACCATCCAGCAGGCCATGCTAGTGCGCTTGCTGGCAGCCTATGTACCGGAAGAAAGTCACACTACACCGGGTTTTGCCTATTTCGAGCCCGGCGACGTGATCATTCGCCAGGGCGAGCCCGCAGACTATGTGTTCAGCTTGTTCGAAGGCCAGGCAGATGTGCTGGTGGATGACGTGGTCGTCGGCCGTGTCAGCGAAGGCGAGGTGCTTGGCGCCATTGCCCTGCTCACCCACTCCCCGCGCAGCGCCACGGTGAGAGCAAAACAACGCTGCTCCGTGGTCAAGGTGCCCAAGCACCAGTTCAAAGACCTGATCCGCACCAACCCGGGCATGATTCACAGCCTGCTTACCGACATGGCCCGGCAAATCACGGACCTAAACAGTCAGGTTGTTCAGCTGTCTGCCTGAACATGTGCGTGGGAGCCCCGCATTGTCCCTCCCGACAAAGGGGCCTATATTGGAGTGACAGAGGTTGGCCAGCACAGCTTCTTGCAAGGCCGACCTTCGCGCTCAGCCAGGGAGGTTCCGACCATGCGCCATATTCTCTCCATCGCCATCATTATCTGCCTGTTGATTCTGGTGGCCGTTTATTTCCTGTCTGATTCCGAGCCAGAGATCACCCAACCCGGTTTCAACCTGACACCGGAACAGCAAAACAGTACCCCACCGGAGAGTCCTCCCATCCGCCAGGACAATGATGGTGAAACGCAAACACCCGCAGAGTAACGGCGACAACAGCGATTCCGGCCCCCTGGCCGACACGCTGGGCTGCCCCCCAAGCACCCTGGCGGAATTGGGTACGCTGGACAGAGACCGCCAGCAACAGCTGGCGACCCTGATTCAGGGCTGTCAGCAAAGACAGCACCAGGCCCTGAAGCAGGCTCTACGCGCTGCCCTGCCCCGCTTGCTGCGCCCGCTACTGGGTTCTGCTACCGGCCGGGAGAACTGAGATGCTGGCCAGCCAGATCGAGGTGCGCAAACTGTCAGCCCTGCTGGACCAGCCGGCGTCGTCACTGGCGGACCTGACTGTCTACCCGCCGGAAGCCCTTCGTCAGCTCCGCCATCTTTGTGAGGAAACGTGCCTTACCGCTGATCGAGACCGGTTCCGCCGCTGGGCGCAATGGACCTCGATCGCACCGTCACCTCTTATGGCTGCCCTGGCTCGCCGTGCCGGACCATTGCTCACCGCCCGTATCGCCACAGAAATGCCGTCCCATCGAGGTGCAGCCATTGCCCAACGCCTCCCTGCCTCGTTTCTGGCCCGGGTTTGCCAGCATCTTGACCCCCAGCGCAGCCGTGAACTGATTCGCCAACTGCCCGCGGCCCTGCTGGTGGACACCGCCCTGGCACTGATTGATGAGGGCGCCTTCATACTGCTCGGCCGGGTAGCCGACGCCCTGGACGACGACGCCACCCGGGCCGTCATGGACGCGGTGGACGACGACGGCCACCTGCTACGCATTGCCCTGTTCATGGAATCACGTACCCGACTGGACCACCTGGTGCGATTACTGCCCCGGGAACGACTGGCTCAGGCCGTGCTGCTCGCCACGGACCCGGACAACGACCTGATGCTGGAAGTGATCGCCTTGCTCGGCAACCTGGGCTACGAACTGAAACACCAGCTCGGTGATCAGGTGGCCAACCAGCCCGCCACCGTGCTGGCGCGAATTATTAAGGTGGCCGAACAGCATCAGCTATGGCCAGACCTGGTTCCGGTGATCGCCGAGCTGTCGCCTGCTACTCAGCAACGGCTGCTGGAACTGCCTGTCCTTCGGCAGCAGCCGGAGATCCTCGGTCATATCATCACTGCCGCTGATCGGCATGGCCTGTGGAGCCGGTTATTGCCGCTGGTCGGCATGATGGACCCGGGGCTGCTGCAGGAAGTGGGCAATCAAGCCGCCATGCTGGACCGGGCTGCCATCGAACGGGCCATGGAAGCCGCCCTGACCACAGAGCAGTGGCATGCCCTGGTCAGGGTTGCCCAATACCTTCCTGCACAACGGCAACAGGACATCGCCGAGATCATTGATGGCTACGGCAAGGTGGATCCGGCACTACGACAGCGGCTGGTGACACTGGCAAAAGAGAATGGGCTGCAGGCGTTGTTCACCTGACGCCACCAAAGCTTTTCCTATTGTGTAGGGTGCACTGAGCCTAAGCGAACTGCACCATCTTCACCGCCGACATGGTGCAGTTCGCTTAGGCTCAGTGCACCCTACCAAAAAAAACTCAGCCCTCCCCCAACAGCTCATCCCGCAGCGGTTCCAGTACCTGCAAGGCATGCTGATACCCACGCTCCACCAGCGCATCCAGGGCTTTCCAATCGAACATATTCACATCTGTCACCGGCATATGCAGACACACATCGGAGCGCGCCACCGAGGCAGGATAGACCACGGTGTCGCTGTTGAGCGTAGCGGTACGCAAGAGAATCTCGCCGAAGCCGGGCCAGCTGGCACCACGCTGGCGACGCAACAGCGCCCCCGGATCCGGCAGGCTGGATTTCATCTCTTCCAGGGCAATATCGCTCTGGGCGCTGACACTGGAGGCGATAATGGCACCGCGCTCCATGGCCTGCATCACATCCGTAGGCAGGTTATCCACCACCCCGCCATCGCACAGCAACTCACCTTCAAAGAGCACCGGCGGCGCCACCCCGGGCACACACATGCTGGTGCCGACCCAGGTGGCCAGACTACCGAACTCATGCACCACCGCTTCACCGCTGGACAGGTTGCTGGAGACACAGAAATAGCTGCGCCACAGGGATTCGATGGTGCGCTCGCCAAACACCGATTGCAGACGCTGATGGAATTTGCGGCCACGGATCAGCGATACCCGAGGCAAGGTATAGTCATTGAGGTAGTTGCGGCTAACGAAGGTATCCCTTGCCACCTGCATCATTTCCACCGCACTGAACCCGCAGGCCAACAGGGCCGAGACGAAGGCCCCCATGCTGGTACCTCCCATCACGTCCACCGGCATTTGCAGCTGCTCCAGCGCCCGGATCAGGCCGATATGGGCAAAGCCGCGGGCGCCACCACCCCCCAGCACCAGGCCCAGCCCACGACCAGTAATCTGCCGGGCCAGGGCATCCAGATCCGGCCCGTACCAGGGCTGCACATAATAATGGCTGCGCGCTTTCAGTAGCTCCCGCCAGGCTCGGGTATGCGGGGAGGCGTCGCCCCGGGCACACAACAACACCAGTTCCAGCGGTGCCAGCAACGGCCCAGGCAACCCGGCAAGGGCCGGCACCGGTCGCGGCTCGGCGCCGGCTTCCACCAGCATCAGTACCCGGTCACCGTGGCGCAGGCAACGCTCGGCCCAGATGCCTTGCCCCTGATCGGCCACATAGACCAGATGGGGATGGGCCGCCTCCAGACGATGCAGATAGGTTTCCAGCTTCTGTTCGCTATCATCATCCCCGGCAAGACTGTCCTGCCCCAGCTCCGCCAGTACATGGGCCTCGGTGACCATACGCGCCCCAGGCCAACCGCCTAGCCGCCCCACCAGCTCCTCCCCCAGAGTGGCTGCCGGCACCCCGGGGCTGGCCGGCACCAGAGACAGAGTCCCCTGGCGGGCAACATGGCCGGGGCGCGATGCTTCCCGCTGACGTAACAGGTAGCGACTCAGTGCCAGCAGCACCGGCGGATGCTCCAGAAGAAAAGGCTCCAGGGCCTCGGCAGGAAAACGCAGCAACTGGCTGTCACGCAGAACCAGAATGTCCTGTGCAAAGGGGTGATTTCCGAGCAACTCACTGGCACCGATCAAGGCACCGGGATTGATCGGCACGGTCGAATCAGCCACCGTTTGTTGCAACCGCCCGCTCACCAGCACGAACAGCCACCGCGGGGTATCCCCGGCTCGGCACAACACCTCTCCCACAGGCAGGGAGACAGGCTCCGCCAGATCCGCCAGGGCGGTGACAGCGGCACCGGGAAGATCCGAAAACAGGGGCAGGGACGCCAGTCGGGCTCGTGTCTCGCTCACCTCAGCCTCCACAGTAGACTACTTTCAAGCCTACGCCCGGGCAGAAAAGGGAAACAGTGTCGCTGTGTAAGTGACAGCTTCCAGCTTCGAGGAGGGAGGAGCAAAACCTGGGGGCGTCGTGGGGGGCCTTTTGAGGCTCGCTTCTCGCAGTTCACCCCTGCTCTGCAACTATCGCCGGGAACAGACCGGGCAGGCCGGATCCTTGTGGAAGCGCATTTCCCGCCAGGACAGGGTGCGCCCGTCGAACAATCGCAGGGTGGCAGGCATTGGATTGCCCAGCAGTACCTGCATGGCGGCCAGGGCCTGCAAGGTGCCGACGATACCCACCACCGGGCCGACAATACCCGCCTGACTGCAGGCCAGGTCGCCGTCCGTACCGTCACCATAGACGCAGGCGTAGCAGGCGCTGTCCGGTTGGCGCAGATCGAATACCGCCAACTGTCCGTCCATGCGGATGGCGGCGCCGCTGACCAGCGGTGTCCGGTGAGTCACACAGGCCTGATTGATACTCTGCCGGGTAGCGAAATTATCGGTGCAGTCCAGCACCACAGTGGCCGAGGCCACTTCCCGGTCCAGCCAGTCCGCATCCACCCGCACTGTGTGCGCCTGCACCGACACGTCCGAGTTCAGCGCCTGCAATTGCGCCTTCAGGGCCTCGGCCTTGGACTGGCCCACATCCTTGCCCCGGAAAGCCACCTGCCGATGCAGATTACTCAGCTCCACCGCATCATCATCCGCCAGCACCAGCTCGCCAACCCCGGCACCGGCCAGGTACAACGCCGCCGGATTGGCCAACCCGCCACAGCCCACCACCAACACCCTCGCCCCGGCCAGGGCTTCCTGCCCGGCCAGATCAAATTCCTCTACCATCAACTGGCGGCTGTAGCGAAGTAGCTGGTCGTCGTTGAGCATGATTCTCTCGCAGGCCCGAGAAGGTATTGGAATTCCACGGTGCAGTTCGCCTTAGGCTCAGTGCACCCTACGGTTCGGTTTTCTGGCTTTTCGCTGTCAATTGTCAACTATCAACTGTCAACTTCCTCCCCAACGTCACCCGCTCATTCCCCCCCAGGTCCCGCTCTGTGCGCACCGCGTCAAAACCATCCGCCTCCATCAGCGCACGCACCTCGCCACCCTGTTGGTAACCATGTTCCAGCAGCAACCAGCCGCCGGCAACCAGCCGAGTGGAGGCCTGATTGATGATGGTGGCCAGGTCCGCCAGGCCCCGCTGATCTGCCACTAACGCAGAACGCGGCTCGAAGCGCACATCGCCTTCTTGAAGATGATGATCCGTCGGGTCGATATAGGGCGGGTTGCTGACGATCAGGTCAAAGGGGCCATCGCAACCTTGCAGCCAACTGCCCTGCTGCAAGGTAACGCGGGCGGCCAGCTGACGGGCATTGCTCTCGGCCACGGACAGGGCGGCGGCACTCAGGTCGGTCAGCGTTACCTGCCACAGGGGACGCTCCAGGGCCAGAGACAAGCCAATGGCACCAGTACCCGTGCCCAGGTCCACCACCCGGGCCGGGCCCGCCGGCCCCAGTTGCAGAGCCAGCTCCACCAGGGTTTCAGTGTCCGGACGCGGGATCAGCGTATCGGCGGTCACCAGGAAATTGTGCCCGAAGAATTCCCGCTGGCCGGTCAGGAAGGCCACCGGCTCGCCCGCCTCACGACGGATCAGCAGTGATTCGAAACGCTGCTGTTGCTCCTCGTTCAGCGTCCGCTCGGGCCAGGTAAACAGGTAGCTACGAGGACGCTCCAGCACATGGCAAAGCAGTATCTGGGCGTCCAGATCCGCACTGGGGGAAACAGCCAGCCGCTCACGGGCCTGGCGCAGCGCGGTGTCGATGCGCATCTCAGCTGTCGCCCAGTGTCGCCAGCAAATCTGCCTGGTGTTCGGACATCAGCGCACCCAGCAGCTCATCCAGATCCCCTTCCATGATTTCACCGAGCCGGTAGAGCGTCAGGTTAATACGATGATCGCTGACCCGGCCCTGAGGGTAATTGTAGGTACGAATACGCTCGGAACGGTCACCGGAGCCCACCAGGGATTTACGCTCGGCCGCCTGTTCCGCATGGGCCGCATTCTGCTGGGCATCGTACAGTTTGGCGCTGAGCAGGCTCATGGCCTTGGCCTTGTTCTTGTGCTGGCTACGCTCGTCCTGGCATTCCACTACCACGCCGGTGGGCAAGTGGGTAATGCGCACGGCGGAGTCGGTTGTGTTCACGTGCTGCCCACCGGCACCGGAGGAGCGGTAGGTGTCGATACGCAGGTCTTCGGTGCGAATCTGGATATCACCGAGGTCTTCGGCTTCCGCCATGATCGCAACCGTACACGCGGAGGTATGAATGCGCCCCTGGGATTCCGTCGCGGGTACCCGTTGCACCCGATGGGCACCGGATTCAAATTTGAAGCGGGAATAGACACCATCACCGATGACCCGCGCAATCACTTCCTTGTAGCCGCCGTGCTCACCTTCGCTGGCGCTCACCAACTCGACTTTCCAGCCATTTTGCTCGGCATATTTGCTGTACATGCGAAACAGATCACCGGCAAAAATCGCCGCCTCATCTCCGCCGGTACCGGCGCGCACTTCCAGGAACACATTGGCGCCGTCACGAGGATCCTTGGGCAACATCAGTTTCTGCAGCTCGTCGGCCAGCGCATCCATCCTGGTCGTCGCCTCACGGGCTTCTTCCTGCCCCATTTCACGCATCTCGGGATCACTGTCATCCTGCATTGCCCTGGCCGCCTCCAGATTGGCAGCGACTTTCAGGTAATCCTGATAACACTTCACCACCGGATCGATTTCCGAATATTCCCGGGACAGGTCCCGAAATTTTTTCTGGTTACCGATAATCTCCGGATCCGACAAAAGACCGGACAATTCTTCAAAACGGTCGGCCAGCTTTTCCAGCTTGCCTTGCAAAGACGCTTTCATAAGACCCTCAGAGGGATTTATTTCGGTTCGGACGGGGAGTCCGGGTCGTCAAGCAGCAACTCGCGGGCCAAAAGCAATGATTCTGCCCGGCCCTCCGCAGCCAGCTTGCGCAGGGTCACACTGGGCGTATGCAGCCACTTGTTGACCAGGGAGTGCTGAAATTTGCGCAGCACCTGTTCCGGGTCTGCGCCGTTTTGCAGCTGCTGAAGCGCTTTCTCCAGCTCGCTCTCGGCAAGGCTGGTTCGCTGCTGGCGATACTCTCGCAACACGCTCACTGCATCCTGCTCACGGCGCTGGCGGCGGTGACGCACTATGGCATCACGGATCAGCTCGGCAGCCTCCTGGGCCGCCTGCTGACGGGCTCGGACATTTTCCTGAATGGCTTCCTGCAGGTGATCCACCGTGTACAGATAGACATCATCCAGATCCCCCACCTCCGGTTCGATATCCCGGGGCACGGCAATATCCACCATGAACATGGGTTTGTGACGACGTTTCTTCAGCGCCCGCTCCACCATGCCTTTACCCAGAATTGGCAGAGGCGCCGCTGTACAGGAAATCAGGATATCTGCCCGTTCCAGAGCCACCGGCAGCTCTTCCAGGCTGATTCCTCGCCCGCCAACACTGGCAGCCAGCTCCGCGGCACGCTGCTGGGTGCGGTTGGCGATGATAATCTCGCTGACCTGCTGCTCACTCAGATGGCGGGCCACCAGTTCGATCATTTCACCGGCCCCGATCAACAGGGCACGGCTCTTTTTCAGATCGGCAAAGATATGGCGGGCAAAGGACACCGCTGCATAGGCTACGGATACCGGATTGGCGCCGATTCCGGTTTCTGTCCGGATGCGCTTGGCCACCGAAAACACTTCCTGGAACAGCCGCGACAACTCGCCATTCAACAACCCCGCCTCATGGGCACGGGCATAGGCTTCGCGCATCTGGCCCAGAATCTGCGGCTCACCCAGGACCAGCGAATCCAGGCCGCCGGCCACCCGCATCATGTGCTCGAGAGCCTGCTCGCCCTGGTGCTGGTAGAGCACGGACACCAACTTGTCCACCGGCAGATGGCGGCTTTGCGCCAGCCAGGCAGCAAAATCCGGCGCCGTCTCGTCAACCAGACAATACAATTCGGTACGGTTACAGGTAGAAAGCAGGGCCGCCTCGCGCACCCCGGGCATGTCTCGCAGGCTGGCCAGCGCCGCTTCCGCCTGCTGCGTGGAAAACGCCAGACGTTCACGCAACTCCACATCCGCGGTGGTGTGATTTACGCCAACAGCGACTAGATTCATAGACTCTCGTGCCCGCAGCAGACCCGGGCCACTTTCCTCACCGGTTTACACAAGGGCGGCAGTACATGAAGCGATCAGTATGGAACTGTCTGCCTGCCGCACCCGTCAGAAGGCAATAGCCCGGTGAAAACAGGCCACGCAAGGGTCACGCATTTTGCGTGAAAGCGCCCCCCAAAACAATGACGGGCCGGCGAATCAACGGCACAGAAAGCCCGGGTTTGGGCAATCCCGGATCGCTGTGCCATGATAGCCGGACCATAAAACAGGCATACCCCCTTTAATGACGCGATTCCTTTTTCTGCCACTTTGCGGCGCCCTCTTACTCAACGGTTGCGCCACCAAGTCACCGGCCCCGAAAGCTGCCGAGCCCGAGCCCCCTGCGGCCACCCGGGCCGCCCCGAGCTACGATAGCGAGACCCTTTCCGACCTGCTGGTGGCGGAAGTGGCCGCCCAACGTCAATCTCTTGGGGTGACGCTGGCCTATTACAGCCAGGCAGCCCACAACACCGGCGATCCACAAGTGATCAGCCAGGCGGCCCAGCTGGCCCATTACCTGGAAGACCACCAACAGGCCCTGGCACTGAGCGAGCTATGGCTGGAACAGGAACCTGCTAACGAAGAGGCCCTGCAACTGGCCATTCTGTCGGAAATCCGGCTGGGCAACATTGACGCCGCCAGCCGTTACCTGGACACCCTGCTTGGCGAACACGGCGGTGAAGCTCTGGGTCGCCTGGTCGGCCAAGCCCGAGGATTGGATGCCCAGGGCAACCGGCAACTGGTCCAGGCGCTGGCACAGCTCTCCGACCGTTATCCGGATCAGGCACCGCTGTGGTACGCCCGCGCACTGTGGCTTGAACAGGAAGGCGATTATGCCGGCGCCCTGGAGGCTGACGAACGGGCACTTGATCTGATGCCTCGGCACGAAGATGCGCTGCTACTCAAGGCTCAGTTACTACACAAACTCGGCGAAGAAAAAAAAGCGCTTCGCCATCTCAAGAAACTGGTCCGCAAATACCCGGATGCGCGGCGCCCTCGCATTACCTATATCCGCATGTTGCTGGCCACCGGCGCCACAAGAAACGCAGAAAAGCAGCTATCCATCTTGGCTGAACAGCACCCTCAGGATCTGGATTTGCGTTTCTCCTTGGCCCTGCTAGCGCTGGAAGCCGGTGCCACCAACTCAGCCCGTCAGGAACTCCAGGCCCTGTTGTCTGAAAACTATCGTCCCGACGACATGCACCTCTACCTGGGGCAGGCCGCCGAACAGGCGGAAAATCTGAATGAGGCGGTGGATCACTACCTGAAAGTCCAGGGCGCTCAAGCCGTCCGCGCCAACGTTCAGGCCGCTCGCCTGCTTTACCAGCTAGACAATCAGGATCAAGCCAGCGCCCTGATGGCCAGCCTCGCCGGGAAGCACCCGGAACTGAGCACCAGCCTGATCATTACGGAAGCGGAAATGCGTAGCAGCACCGGCAACCCCCAGGGAGCTCTGGCTCTGCTGGACCGGGCGGTGAAGGCAGAACCCGATAATACCGAGCTGCTCTACAGCCGGGCGATGGTCGCGGAAACTATCGGCGATCTGGACAAAATGGAAACCGACCTTCGGCACGTGTTATCAATCAATCCCGACGATGCCAGCACCCTGAATGCCCTGGGTTATACCCTGGCCAACCGCACCCAGCGCCTGGACGAAGCCTACGATTACATCTCCCGGGCTCTGGAGTTGCGCCCGGATGACCCGGCCATTCTGGATTCCATGGGCTGGGTTCTCTACAAGCGCGGCGAGCCGGAAGCCGCCCGCGAGTATTTACGCCGGGCCTATGAAAAATTCCCCGATCCGGAAGTGGCCGCCCATTATGGCGAAGTTCTCTGGGTACTGGGTGCCCAGAACCAGGCCCGCCAGGTATGGCGCGACACCCTGGAAACCAATCCCGACGCCCCCCATATCCGTGAAGTCATGGAAAAACTCGGAGCCCGCCTGTGATCCTGAGCACCACCCGAATCATCAGCCTGGCCATGCTGACTCTGGCCATGAGTGCCTGCCAGCTGCGCCCCACTGTCACTGGCACCTTCGAGCACCCGAACCAGATCGACCGCTGGACAATGAGCGGCAAGCTTGGCTACCGCACCGCCAGTGACGGCGGCAGCGCCTCCTTCGACTGGGCCCAGAAGCCCAACCGTGGCCAGATCCGCTTTTCCGGCCCCCTGGGATTCGGTAGCGCCGATTTGCGCTGGGACAGTGGCCGTGCGGAACTGATTACCGCCAAGGACCAATATCAGGCACGCAGCCCCGGGGAACTGGCCTGGCACCTGACCGGCTTCTGGCTGCCGGTCTCGGCCCTCCAGTACTGGGCCCGGGGGCTGCCCTGGCCCGGCGCTCGTGGCGATGCCGACTATGACGAAAGCGGCCAACTGCAAACCCTGCAGCAACTGGGCTGGAGCCTGGAATTCGACCGTTATCAGCCGGTGGCCGGCATTACCCTGCCCTATCGCATCAAGGCACGGCAAAATGGCAACCGTTTCACCCTGTTGATCAAGGACTGGCAGCCCGGCGCCGAAAAATGACCATGTTCACCCTTCCGGCCCCTGGCAAACTGAACCTGTTTCTGCATATTACCGGCCGTCGGCCGGACGGCTACCATGAACTGCAGACCCTGTTCGCCCTGCTCGACCAGGGTGACATCCTGCACTTTGCCCCGGCAGACACCCTGAGCCTGGAATGTGACCAGGCCGACGTGCCCACCGACGACAGCAACCTGATACTGCGCGCCGCCCGTCTGCTCCAGACTAATACCGGCTGCCGTGCCGGCGCCCGCATCCGCCTGGAAAAGCACCTGCCCATGGGCGGCGGTGTGGGCGGTGGCTCCTCCGATGCGGCCACCACCCTGTTGGGGCTCAATTCACTGTGGGAGCTGAATCTGTCCGAAGATACCCTGGCGGAACTGGGGTTATCGCTGGGTGCAGATGTGCCGGTCTTCGTGCGCGGCAAAAGTGCCTGGGCAGAAGGTGTTGGCGAGCAAATTACCCCCGTTTCTCTGCCGGATGCTGATTTTTTGGTCGTTCATCCAGGAATTCATGTATCAACTGCTCGAATTTTCGGCGACCGGCAATTGACAAGGGATACCCCCGTCAGTAAATTACCGGCCTCGCTTGAGGTGGTGCTGACCCGCGACTTTCGCAACGACTGTGAAGCGGCAGCAACCAGGCATTTTCCGGAAATCGGAGAATTGCTCCACTGGCTCAGGCATCATACGGGTAACGCCCGTATGACCGGCACCGGCGCTTGTTGTTTTGCGCGCCTCACCGGACCGCAACAGGGGCAGCATTTGCTGCAACAGTTGCCACAACACTGGACAGGTTTCGTTGCTCGAAGCTGTAATACTTCTCCTCTCCACCAGATACTGGGAGAGACACTGGCGAAGTTTCGAGCGACACAGAATTCAGGCAAATCTGCACGAAAAGGCAAATAGTGCAGACCTGAAACCGAGTGTTGGGGTATAGCCAAGTTGGTAAGGCAACGGGTTTTGATCCCGTCATTCCCAGGTTCGAGTCCTGGTACCCCAGCCATTTTCTTGCCCGGAGCCCTCCCCCCTTTCCTCGGAGGCTCCCGAAATTCACGACTCAAGAGGGGCGCCAGTGTCCAAGCTCGTCGTTTTCACCGGTAACGCTAATCCCGAACTGGCCCAGGCCATGGTTCAACATCTGAACCTGCCCATCGGCAACGCCGATGTGGGCACCTTCAGCGATGGCGAAGTTGCCGTGGAAATCCAGGAAAACGTGCGCGGCAAAGACGTCTTTATCGTGCAATCCACCTGCAACCCGACCAACAACAACATCATGGAGTTGCTGGTCATGGCCGACGCCCTGCGTCGCTCCTCTGCAGGCCGGATCACCGCCGTGATGCCCTACTTCGGCTACGCCCGCCAGGATCGCCGGGTGCGCTCCGCACGGGTACCAATCACCGCCAAGGTGGTTGCCGACATGATCACTGCCGTGGGCATCGACCGGGTTGTCACCGTCGACCTGCACGCCGATCAGATTCAGGGCTTCTTCGACATTCCGGTGGACAACGTCTACGCCACCCCGCTGATCGTGGCGGATATCGAGCGTCAGAACCACGATGACCTGATGGTGGTATCCCCGGATGTGGGCGGCGTGGTCCGTGCCCGCGCCCTGGCCAAGCAACTCAACGATGCCGACCTGGCCATCATCGACAAGCGTCGCCCCAAGGCCAATGTATCCCAGGTGATGCACATCATCGGTGAAGTGGAAGGTCGCACCTGTATCCTGGTGGACGACATGGTCGATACCGCCGGCACCCTGTGCAAGGCAGCCCAGGCCCTGAAAGACCACGGTGCCGCCAAGGTCTACGCCTACATTACCCACCCGGTATTGTCCGGCCCTGCCATCGATAACATTGCCAACAGCGCTCTGGACCAGCTGGTAGTCACCGACACCATCCCGCTGTCCGAGGCCGGCCGCGCCTGCGCCAACATCCGCGTACTCAGCCTGGCCCCGATGCTGGCCGAAACGATCCGCCGGGTGAACAACGAAGAGTCCCTGAGCGCCATGTTCGACCGGCTGGAGCTGGTGTAAATCAGCAACAAGCTACAAGCTTCAACACGTTGTTGCCAGATTGAAGCTCCTGAGGCCGCGCACAGCTCCTGTGCGCGGCCTCTTTCATTCCGGGCCACCCCCAATCCCAAACCGTGTTGCAGCTTGTAGCTTGCGGCTTGAAGCCCTTTCTGCTGGCACGCGGCGCCTTTTTCCTGCATAATCGCGCCCCCGCGGAATCCTCCGTGGTTATATCAACCTCTCTGGCCGACCTGGTCGCGGGAAGCCCGAGAGCTAAATGGAGACATATCATGTCCAATGAATTCCAGCTATTCGCTGAAAGCCGCAGCGACATGGGGAAAGGTGCGAGCCGCCGCCTGCGTCGTCTGCA
>NZ_JABURH010000156.1 GCF_014762765.1 Alcanivorax sp. | reverse complement strand
TCATGACCGAGGTCAGCTACCCGGAGCCTCGCGCCGAGGCGGATGAGACCATCCGCGCCTTTGGCATGGCCATTATCAATACCATTCGCGAACTGTTGCCGTTGAACCCGCTATATAACGAGGGGCTGCGCCACTATCTGCAGAACTTTTCTCCCAGTGAGCCCTCACCGCTCACCGACTTTGCAGCCGCGCTGACTAGTGCCAACGGTTCGGAGCTACAGACTATTCTGGAAACTGTGCCGCTGAAACCGCGCATGGAAAAAGTGCTCACCCTGGTCAAGAAAGAGCTGGAGGTTGCCCGGCTGCAGAGCCAGATTTCCGAAGAGGTCAACGAAAAAGTCAGTCAGCACCAGCGCGAGTTCTTCCTGCGTGAACAGCTCAAGATCATCCAGCGGGAACTGGGCCTGAGCAAGGACGACAAGACCGCCGAAGCGGAGGAATTCCGTGAGCGGATGAGTGCTCTGGCACCGCCGGAATCCGTACAAAAGCGCTTTGACGACGAGCTGCAGAAACTGTCAGTACTGGAAACCGGCTCACCGGAATATGGCGTCACCCGCAACTACCTGGACTGGCTCACCAATGTGCCCTGGGGCCAGTACAGCGACGACAATCTGGATCTGCAACACGCCCGGGAAATTCTCGAGGCACACCACAGCGGCCTGGATGATGTGAAGGACCGGATTGTGGAATTCCTGGCTGTAGGTGCACTACGTGGCGAGGTCAAAGGCTCCATTATCCTGCTGGTGGGGCCACCCGGTGTGGGCAAGACCAGTATCGGAAAATCCGTCGCCGATGCCCTGGGCCGCAAGTTCTACCGTTTCAGCCTGGGTGGCATGCGGGATGAAGCGGAAATCAAGGGTCATCGTCGCACCTACATCGGAGCCATGCCAGGCAAACTGGTGCAGGCACTCAAGGAAGCTGGCACCGCGAATCCGGTGATCATGCTCGACGAGGTGGACAAGCTGGGCCAGTCCTTCCAGGGTGACCCGGCCTCAGCATTGCTGGAAGTGCTGGACCCGGAACAGAACCAGGATTTCCTGGACCACTACCTGGACGAACGGTTAGACCTGAGCCATGCCTTGTTCATATGCACCGCCAACACGCTGGATAGCATTCCCGGCCCCTTGCTGGACCGCATGGAAACCATTCGCCTGTCCGGTTATATCACCGAGGAAAAAGTGCAGATCGCGCGCCAGCATCTGTGGCCCCGAGCCCTTGAGCGGGCGGGTGTGAAGCCAAGCCAGCTGCGCATCAGCGACAGTGCCTTGCGCCAAATCGTTGAAGGCTATGCCCGCGAAGCCGGGGTCCGTAACCTGGAAAAACAGCTCAACAAGATCATCCGCAAGGCCGCGGTAAAACTGCTAGCCGGGGACAAGAAGCTGAGTATCTCCGGCAAGAACCTGGCGGATTTCCTGGGCCAGCCCTACTTCCAGACCGAGAAGACCCAGCGCGGTGTGGGCGTGGTAACCGGCCTGGCCTGGACCGCCATGGGTGGCGCCACGCTCTCAGTAGAAGCCAGCCAGGTACACAGCAAACAACGAGGCTTCAAACTCACTGGTCAGTTGGGCGATGTGATGAAGGAATCCGCTGAGATTGCCTACAGTTATGTAGCCAGTCATCTGAAGGATTACGGTCTCAGCGAGGAGCGACTGGATGAGGCCTTTCTTCATCTCCATGTGCCGGAAGGGGCGACGCCCAAGGATGGCCCCAGTGCCGGCATCACCATGGCCAGTGCCCTGCTATCGTTGCTGCTGGGGAAGCGTCTGCCGCGCAAGGTGGCCATGACCGGCGAGCTGACCCTTACCGGCCAGGTGCTGGCGGTGGGCGGCATCCGTGAAAAGGTCATCGCCGCCCGGCGGGTGGGGATTCGTGAGGTGATTCTGCCGGATGCCTGTCAGCGGGATTTCGATGAACTACCGGAATACCTGAAAGCCGGCCTCACTGTGCATTTCGCCAAGCAGTATGACGATGTCTTTGCGATTCTCTGGGGAAAATAAGTGGCGAGAAGCGAGTGATGCGTAGCGAAAGGCAAAACCGGGTCGGTGCTTCGACACTCGACACTTGCGACTCTCAACGGCGAATTGCCCCATGAATTCCCCCGCCGACAAACCCTACTATATCGTGCCCACCTGCCATGAGCGGGTGGGCACGATCTACAGGGATGATCACATCCTGTTGATCAACAAACCTGCCTACCTGCTCAGTGTGCCAGGGCGTGCCCCGGAAAATCAGGATTGCGCCATTCGACGGCTGGCACGAAAGGACCCGGATATACGGCTAGTGCACCGACTGGATCTGGACACCTCGGGCATCATGGTCTTTGCCCTCACCCGTCAGGCGCAGAGCCAACTCAGCCGGTTGTTCCAGCAACGCACGGTAAAGAAACGCTATCAGGCGGTGGTAGACGGTCTGGTAAAAAACGATCACGGCAGCATCGAGTTACCATTGATCGCAGACTGGCCCAACCGCCCACTGCAGAAGGTCTGTTACGACACCGGCAAGCCCGCCCTGACCCATTATCAGGTGCTGGAACGGGACGAGACCCGCAACCGCACCCGGCTGGCGTTAAGCCCGGTTACCGGCCGCAGCCATCAACTACGCATTCACTGCCGGGAGCTGGGCCACCCCATCATCGGCTGCGACATGTATGCACCGCCGGAAATAGAGGCACTGAGCCCGAGATTGCTGCTGCACGCCCAGTGGCTGGCCTTCAACCACCCGCTGACTGGGCTCTGGCAGGAATTCACCTCACCCTGCCCGTTCTGAAGCCGGCTTCGCACCTCAAGCGGTGCCCCTATAGGTGGCAGCCAATCCAGGTTTTAGCTATTAACTATTAACTGCCTCTTCAGTCCCAATCGTCGCCGTAGTCGTGGAGCAGCTCTTCACCGGCCTTGATGGACTTCAGCGCCACCACGGTCAGGTCGTCGTAATAAGCCACATTGGGTTTCTTGCCATGGTTGATGAAACGCAGGTCGCAGAGTACCCGGTAGCGTTCGTTGCCCTCGTCATCCAGCGATAACACATAGGGCCCATCTTTTTTGGCAGCCCTGGTTTTGCAAAGCCCCAGCTCGGTGCCTTTCTTGATCGGCTGGCTGGCAAACAGGCCTCGACCGTGGACGGTGCTGTGGCGCACCTCCAGTAAATCGTCACGCAGATAGGGTTTTGACATTTTTTCGCACTTTACGTTACTGACACAGCCATGGCATCTTGCCAGAAAAGCGGTAACAGTTGAAAAATTCGATGCAAGGGATGCATGTCATGGGTTTTGCCGATTTTCCGTTTGAATCGCGTTACGTCACGGTGAATGGCCACCGCCTTCACTATATTGATGAAGGTGAAGGACCGGTACTACTGTTCATCCATGGCAACCCCACTTCCAGTTATCTGTGGCGCAACGTGATCAAGCCGCTTCGCGGTCAGTATCGCTGCATCGCCCTGGACCTGATCGGATTCGGCAACAGTGACCAGCCCGATATCGATTACCGTTTTCTGACCCATTACCGCTACCTGGAAGACTTTGTTGCCGCGCTGAATCTCTCCGACATTACCCTGGTACTGCACGACTGGGGTGGCCCGCTGGGCTTTCGGCTGGCGCAACAGCAGCCGCACACCATCAGCCGCCTGTGTTTTATGGAAACCTTCCCGTTCACCTTTGACTGGGATGAGTTCCCCCTGCCCCTGCGGCCCCTGTTTTTTGCCTTCCGGCAGGAACGGCTGGGGCGTTTTCTGATTATCAACCGCAATCTGTTTGTCAGGATGGTGCTGCCTTTCGGCGTCATCCGTCACTTGCCCCGCAGCGTCAGGCGCATCTACCAGAGGCCTTTTCGCCAGCGCGAGTCCCGCTACCCGGTGTATGTCTGGCCCAACCAGCTACCGATCAATGATCGCAAGGATGAGACCTGGCAGACCATCGAGGACATTGAGAAGGGGCTGGGCAGCATGCCCCAGCCCATGTTGCTGTTGCGGTTTCGACCGGGGGCCGTGCTTGGCCCGGCGCGCATCCGCTGGCTGCTGGAACAGATTCCCAACCTGGATATTTCCGATTGCGGTCGCGGGCTGCACTATGTGCAGGAAGATAATCCTCAGGCCATTGCCGATGCTATCCAGCGCTGGCTACGCCCCCTCACGATGGAAATGACGACAGAACAAGCGGTCACACCAGCAGGCCCTCGCCTCCATGAGTCCGACAGTTATGCGGGGCAACTGACCTGGTACTACGGTGAAAGCCGCTATGGCAATGCCCTTGCTGCTGAATCCACTCACGGCCTGGTCCACTTCGATTTCTGCGACGACAAGGACCAGGCCCTGGCCAGACTGCAACAACGCTTCCCAGACGCCAGCCTCACCGAACAACCCACCCCCACACTGCTCGCTACTCTGGACCATCCCGACTCCGCGCCAGCGCCGCTACATCTTTGTGGTACGCCGTTCCAGCGACAGGTGTGGCAAGCACTGTTAGACATTCCCCCCGGCAGCACCCGGCACTATGGTGACATTGCCAAGCAACTGAACAGCCAGGCCCGGGCCGTGGGCCAGGCGGTGGGCAAGAACCGCCTGGCGATCCTGGTACCCTGCCACCGGGTTACCCGCGCCGATGGCGGACCGGGCGGATTCTACTGGGGCACACCCCTGAAACAGCAGTTGCTGGACCAGGAGCGAACCACAGCAGGACATGCCCAATGAGCATCCTTCATACCGGCAAAGATCTGTTACGCATGAATGAGCTGGCCACCATTCTGCTCAAATACGGCTTTGCCGACGTGATTCGTCGCCTGGGGCTTTCCACACCGGCTGAGCACGCCGGCAAGCTGGTGCGCAGCTCCATGCGACCGGACATGCTCCGTATGGGCACCGCCGAACGGCTGCGCCATGCCATGGAAGAGATGGGCCCGACTTTCGTAAAACTGGCACAGCTACTGGCCACCCGGGTAGACCTGTTCCCTCTCGACTGGATTGCCGAATTCGAGAAGCTTCAGGATCAGGCTACCGCCATCCCCTATGAGGAGCTGGTGCCACACATCGAGGCGGCCCTTGGCAAACCTTTGGAAAGCGCCTTTGCCCGTATCGATCCCCAGCCCATCGGCGTCGCTTCCATCGGCCAGGTGCACAGCGGCCTTACCCGTCGTGGCCAGAAAGTGGTGCTGAAAATCCAGAAACCGGGCATTCGTGCCAAAATCGAAT
>NZ_JABURH010000045.1 GCF_014762765.1 Alcanivorax sp. | reverse complement strand
CCACGATCAAACTGTCGGCAGGTCTCGGCAAACTGGTGGATAGCGGCAAGATCCACCTTCGGCTCGATACTCTCAGGCAGACAGTCCAGCAGGGCACTGATGCGTATGGAAGCCTCACTCAGCTCTACCTGTTTCTGGTCAACGGCCCGGCACAACACCTCGAGACTGTCGAGAATATGCACCTGCTGGGCTCTCGTTTCCCGTGCCTCACGACGGGCCAGCCAGATCCGCCAGAGCACCAGACCCAGCACTGCACCAATAAACAGGCCGATAAGCGCTGCCAGTATGAGTTGTCCGGCCTGGGCCATAACGGATTCTCCTTGCTTTCCATGAACACGAAAGTGACGCACTCGGGATTGAAAATCGCCGAGCATAGCCGCATTGTACGCGGCACACTCTCTCTGCACAGCACCGCAAACCGGAGGCCCATTGAACGCAGAGTTACCCGTCTGGCTGGAGCCGCTGGCCCAGCAACTGGAACCTTGGCTGCCGGCACTCACGGTAACCGGCATTATTATGGCCCTGGCCTCCTGTGTTGCCATTCCCTGGCTATTACTGCGTATGCCTGAGGATTATTTTACCGAAAGCTATCTGCCCCACGCCCATCGCGGCCCGCTGGCCTGGTGTTTCTGGCTTGTTCGCAACGTACTGGCGATATTATTACTGGTGGCTGGCATTCTTATGTTGGTGCTTCCCGGGCAAGGCCTGCTCACCATCCTCATCGCTCTGATGGCGAGCACGTTTCCGGGGAAATACCGTATGGAACGCGCTATTATGCGCCGCCCTGGCGTGTTTCGGGCAGCCAACTGGATACGCCGAAAATACGACAGAACGCCACTGAAACACCCTGACGGACATGACGAGGACATCCTTGATGGCCATTAACAGCGCCGCCATCCGTTGGCATGACGATCATCTGGAACTGCTTGATCAGCGACGCCTGCCGGCAGAAACAGTCTGGCTGCCTATCCACGGCAGCGATGATGCCGCCGCTGCTATTCGTGACATGGTGGTCCGCGGCGCACCCGCCATTGGCATCACCGCCGCCTATGGCCTGGCGCTGGAAGCCGCGCGTCTCGGCGATGACGCCACTGCATCAGCATTGGCCCCCGCCATTGCGGCCCTTGCGGCCAGCCGGCCAACCGCCGTCAATCTGTTTTGGGCCCTGGAGCGCCTGCAGACTGTCGCCGGCGAACTCTCCGGAGCCTCCCTGATCAACGCCCTCAAAGCGGATGCGCAGGCAATACACGAAGAAGATCTAGCTGCCAATCAACGCATGGGCGAGCTGGGTGCGGATCTTCTGCCGGATAACGCCAGTGTCTACACCCACTGCAACACTGGAGCCCTGGCTACCGGCGGGCACGGGACGGCGCTCGGCATTATCCGCACGGCCTGGTCGCGGGGTACGCTGCAGGAAGTCTACGCTGGCGAAACCCGCCCCTGGCTGCAAGGTAGCCGCCTGACCAGCTGGGAGCTGCTCAATGATGACATTCCCGTCACCCTGGTGGCGGACAGCGCCGCTGGCCAGCTCATGCAGCAGGGCAAGATACAGGCCGTGATAGTCGGTGCTGACCGCATTACCGCCAATGGCGATACTGCCAACAAGATCGGCACCTACAATCTGGCCGTCCTGGCCCGTCATCACGGCATCCCCTTTATCGTGGCGGCACCACTGTCGACACTGGATGCTGAGCTGCCGGACGGCAGCCATATCGTCATCGAAGAGCGCGACGCCAGCGAAGTGCGCAACATTCAGGGCAAGACCCTGGCGCCGGCCCATTGCCCGGTGTACAACCCGGCGTTTGATGTGACCCCGGCTGAGTTAATCTCCGCCATCGTCACCGAGCGGGGCGTGATCCGGAACCCCACCACCGATACACTGATGGCTCACCTTCGTGGATAACAGCATGACCGATCGCCCCTACTCCACTGCCGATTACCGTGAAGCTGCCCGGGCCCTGGCGGCCACCGGGCAGCGGATCTATCAGCATGGCTGGTCGCCAGCCACCAGCAGCAACTACTCCGTACGCCTGAACGCCACCCATGCAGCGATTACCCGCTCCGGAAAGGACAAGGGCCTGTTGCAGGAAACCGATATCATGGCCGTGGACATGGACGGCCAGCCCGCCAGCGACGGCAAGCCATCGGCAGAAACCCTGCTGCATACCCAGTTGTACCGTCGCCATGACAACGTGGGGGCTGTCCTGCATACCCATAGTCATGCCAGCACCGTGCTGACCATGCACTGGCCCGCCAACAGCATCACCCTGGAAGGCTATGAGCTGCTCAAGGCACTGGAAGGCTACACCACCCATGACAGCCGGCTGGTGATTCCCGTGTTTGATAACACCCAGGACATCGCCGCCCTGGCCGAGCAGGTGGATGCGGCCATGGCGGACGACGCGATTACCCACGCCTATCTGATCCGCGGCCACGGCCTGTACACCTGGGCCAGCGATTTACCCACCTGTTACCGTCAACTTGAAGCGCTGGAGACCCTGCTCGCTATAGAGCTGGACCGCCGCCGTTTGCAAGGAGTATGACCCCATGAGCGAACTGAAAATCTTTCACGACAGCCAGCCGGATACCCTTGAGCAGCATCTGACTGACAAGGCTGCCATGGCCAAGGCACTGGCCGATGCGGGCATTCGCTATGAACAGTGGCAAGCCACGCAAACCCTGTCCGATCACCCCCAGCAGGACGAAGTGATTGCCGCCTACCAGGCGGACATCGACCGGCTGATCGCCGAGGAAGGCTACCAGACTGTTGACGTGGTCAGCATGGTGCCGGATCACCCGGAGAAAGCCGCTTTCCGGCAAAAGTTTCTGGAAGAGCACCGGCACAGTGAAGACGAAGTACGCTTTTTCGTGGAAGGCCAGGGTCTGTTCACCCTGCACATCGGCGACAGGGTCTATGAGGTGCTGTGTACCAAGGGCGACCTGATCAGTGTACCCGCCAACACCCCGCACTGGTTCGACATGGGCCCCAACCCCCGTTTCGTGGCCATTCGCCTTTTCAATAACCCGGAAGGCTGGGTGGCCAACTTTACCGGCAGCGATATCGCCCAGCGGTTCAACCGCCTGGAAAACTGAGCCCTCCTCCCGACAGGAATCGCTCCCCGGCCAGCGGCATTAACCTCGCTGGTAACGCCGGGTTTTCGCCAGGGAAGGCTGTTACAGACTATGCATTGTGAAGTTGACCATGATTAAAGCCGTTGTCACCGACATTGAAGGCACCACCAGCAGCATTTCCTTCGTCAAGGAAGTGCTGTTCCCCTATGCCGCCAGACAATTTCCCGCGTTTCTGGAAACACACTGGGACCAACCGGAGATACAGGCCAAGGTACAAGCGGCTGAGCAGGAAAGCGGACAGCGTCTGGACAGCCCGGCCTCTGCCAATGCCCTCTTTCAGCAATGGATCACCGACGACCGCAAAGCCACCCCGCTGAAAGCCCTGCAGGGGATGATCTGGAAGACCGGTTACCAGAATGGTGATTACACCGCCCACCTCTACCCGGATACCGCCCCGGCCCTGCAAGCCTGGAAAGAAAAAGGGCTGGACCTGTATGTATATTCCTCCGGCTCCATCCCCGCCCAGAAGCTGTTCTTCAGCTACAGCGATGCGGGAGATCTGACAGGCCTGTTCTCCGGTTATTTCGATACCACATCCGGTCATAAACAGGAAACGGACAGTTACCGCACCATCCAGCAATCTATCGGTTTGCCGGCGGAGCAATTGCTGTTTCTGTCGGATATTGAGGCAGAACTGGATGCGGCCGCTGAAGCGGGATTTCAGACTATCCGGCTGGATCGCGAAGGCAACCAGGGAGAAAGCCGGCATAAGGTAGTGACGTCATTCGAAGAAATTGCCCTATAGCGAGCCCAGCAACGGCATATCGACTCAGTGCACCCTACATGCAACGCCAGACGACAAATTTCTGGTTGCTGCCCAGTACCTCGACCTTGCCAAACAGCTTGCCCAGCAGCTTGTGGTAACCCAGATGGCGGTTGCCGATCACCCGTAGCTCTCCGCCGACATTCAGCGCCTGCTTCGATTGTCTGAACAACCGCCGCGCCACGTGATCGCCAACCACATGCCCGTCATGGAACGGCGGATTGAGCAGGATCAGATCGAAACGCTCATCATGACCCGCCAGACCATCGCCAAGATAAAACTCGCTGTCGCTCTCCGGACAATACCGCGCCACGTTGTCACGGGCACTTTGCAGCGCCAGCCAGGATTCATCGCAGAACACCAGATGACTATCCGGGCATGCCTGCAACAACGCCAGCCCGATTACCCCATTGCCACAGCCGAGATCCGCCACCTTCGCACCAGGTGGCAGATTGCTGGGAATGTGCGCCAGGAAAAACCGCGCCCCGATATCCAGCTGCTGCTGGGCAAACACTCCCGCATGCACCGTCAACGGCCCCATGGGGCCTTCCACCTCGGTGGGATACGGCGCGACTGCGAGTCGTTCGCCGGGCGCCGAGGCAGTGAACAGACGGGCTTTCTTCCAGCCCAGCTCCGCCCGGCCGTTGCCCAGATACTGCTGCATCAGCGGCACTAGTTGGCGGGGCAGGTGCTTGTCCATACCTGCCAGCCACACTGGCGTGCCCCGCGCCAGTTGTTCACTGAGCCACTGCAGTTGCCATTCCAGCAACGCCAGCGACTTGGGAACACGCATAATCACCTGATCAGGCGATTCCGGCAGATTATCAAAAGGCCACAGGGGTGCCCCCTGCTCCGGCAGCCCATTCAGATCGCAGTTATGCACCTGCGCACGGCTGGCGAGAAAAGAGTCGCCACTGCTGATCACCGGCCCGTGCTGCGACGCCGCCAAGGCCAACGCGCCCTGCTGGTCGTTGACCACCAGCGTTAAAGGCCCGGCCGCGCGCGCTTTCAGAGTGTTCAGCAGGTAAAGATCCGCATTATCCCAGGCTTGCAGGGGCTCATTGCGGCGCAGCGGCCAACGCTGCAGGGTCAATTGGCCCCAGGGGTGCTCAAAGGTTGTCATGCCGTTCCCGGTTATGTTGCTCAAGCGGCGCATTCTGCCTGCCCTGCCCGTCGTTGACCAGAATCTGCGCAAACAGGCCGGCGGCGGTTATTTAGGTATGGTATTTTGAAAATTCGCTGCTAGAATGCGCCAGCACAAGATCCGGAATATAGCTCAGCCTGGTAGAGCACTACGTTCGGGACGTAGGGGTCGCAGGTTCGAATCCTGCTA
>NZ_JABURH010000210.1:42726-44108 GCF_014762765.1 Alcanivorax sp. | reverse complement strand
CGGCCGAAGATGCAGGAGCCGGTGCCATGATTACCGTCGCCATTATCCTGCTGGTGTTGCTGGCGCTGATGGGCGCGCCGCTGTTTGCGATTATTCTCGGTGCTGCGGCACTGGGTTTTTATACCCTGGGCATCGAAATGTCGGTGCTGCATATCGATATCTATCAGCTGAGCAATTCCGTGGTGCTGATGGCGTTGCCGCTGTTCACCTTTGCCGGTTTCCTGCTCAGTGAATCGAAAACCGCCGACCGCATGTTACGTCTCAGTCAGGCGGCCTTCGGCTGGATGCCAGGCGGCATGGCCTTTGTGTCGCTGATCGCCTGTGCGTTCTTTACCGCCCTTACCGGTGGCTCCGGGGTCACCATCGTGGCGCTGGGTGCGTTGCTGTTGCCGGCGCTGGTGAAAGGCAATTACCCGGAAAAATTCAGCCTGGGCCTGGTAACGTCATCAGGCAGCCTGGGGCTGCTGCTGGTGCCTTCCGTGCCGCTGCTCATCTACGGCATCATCGCCCAGCAGATGTCCCAGCAGCTGGACATGCCGTCGGTGGAAATCGTCGACCTGTATCTGGCCGGCCTGGTGCCGGCGCTGCTGATGGTCGTGCTGATGTACGGCTATTGCGTGTGGGCGACCCGCGGCACCGAGGTGCCACGTCAGAGCTTCGATTTCCGTGAGCTGGTGGATGCGCTTTGGGAAGCCCGCTGGGAGTTGCCGCTGCCATTAGTGGTGCTGGGCGGGATCTTTTCCGGCTTCCTGGTGATCAGCGAAGCGGCAGCGGTGACCGCGCTCTATGTGCTGGTGGCGGAAGTGTTCCTGTACCGGGAAATTACCCTGCGCAGGCTGCCCGGCATCATGCGTGATTCCATGATCATGGTGGGCGGCATCCTGCTGATTCTGGCGGTGGCCCTGGCCTTTACCGATTACCTGGTTTACGCCGGGGTGCCGGAGAAGCTGTTTACCCTGATTCAGACCCATGTGGAGAGCAAGGTCACCTTCCTGATCCTGCTCAACATCCTGCTGCTGTTGCTGGGGGCGGTGCTGGATATCTTCGCTGCCCTGGTGATCATGGTGCCGCTGATCCTGCCGGTGGCGCTGCGCTACGGCATCGACCCGGTGCATCTGGGCATCATCTTCGTGGCCAACATGCAGATCGGCTATATCACCCCGCCGGTGGGCATGAACCTGTTTATCGCCAGCTACCGTTTCAAGAAGAAGGTCACCGAGCTGTTCGCGGCCACGTTGCCCTTCATGATGGTGCTGATCATTGCCTTGTTGATGATTACCTATATTCCGCAGCTCAGTCTGTGGCTTGTGCGCTAACCTATCGACGAAGCCGCTGTAGGTGCGCCTCTTGAGGCGCGAAGCGGCTTTCCGTTAACCAAAGAG
>NZ_JABURH010000210.1:6671-42537 GCF_014762765.1 Alcanivorax sp. | reverse complement strand
AGCAGGTATCACTTCCGTAGCGTCTTGACCTGAATGCTTTTGCCTTGCCCTTTCTGTATCTGGAACCACTTGGGGTAGGCGCGGATCATGTCGCTGAGTTTCTTGTGGCCGAACAGCCGGGTATCGAAGTCCGGTTTGCGCTTGCTCAGGTGCTGGCCCACGGTGCCCAGATTGGCCCAGTCATCTTCGTCGGAAATATCATCAATCACGTTGGCAATCAGCTGCAGCGGTGGCGGTTCCTTGCTGACCGGGTCGCTGGGTGCAGGCTCATCGGCTTTGCCGGTGGTGTCTTGCGGAGTGTGATCAGAGCGTAGCACTTCGGTATAGATGAACTTGTCACAGGCCGCCACAAAGGGCCCCGGGGTTTTGCGCTCCCCGAAGCCGTAAACGGTCTGTCCTTCCTCGCGCAATCTGGCTGCCAGACGGGTGAAATCGCTGTCACTGGATACCAGGCAGAACCCGGACAATTGTTTCGTATACAGCAGATCCATGGCATCGATAATCATGCTGCAGTCCGTGGCGTTCTTGCCCTGGGTATAGGCGAACTGCTGGATCGGCTGCACGGAGTGCTTCAGCAGTACGTTTTTCCAGCCGCCCAGGTTGGGCTTGGTCCAGTCGCCGTAGATACGCTTGACGCTGGCCGTGCCGAATTTGGCAATTTCCTCGAACAGACCGTCGACGATTTTCGGTGGCGTGTTGTCCGCGTCGATAAGGACTGCCAGCGAGGTGCTGCTGACCGGTGAAGAGTCCGTGCCCATGTTGCTGCCTGCCATGATGCATTCCTTTTGCGTGGGATACCGCCAACATAACGGATTCGGTGGGGAGTGGACAGGCGCGGATGATGGGGCGGCTCCGTGGATCAGCTTTTCATTTCCTTCACCGATTTTCGGTAGACAAAATTCGCCATGACGCGCAGGGGCATCATGCGAATCCAGATGCTTTGCAGGGTGACGGACAGGCCGGGGAGGGCGTAGCGCTTTCCCTGGTTGAGGGCCGCGTAGCCGGCTTTGGCCACCTGTTCCGGGGTGGCAATTTGTGCCGAGACAAATTCTCTGATGCCGCTGGAAGAGGCATGTTTGCTCTGGGCCGTATCCAGAAAGGCGGTCTTTGTGGTGCTGGGGCAAAAGCAGGTGACCTGTACGCCGTAGGGTTTCAGCTCTTCCTGCAGGGAGGCACTCAGGTTGATCACGAAGGCCTTGCTGGCGCTGTAGGCAGCGAAGAAGGGCATGGGGCAGAAGCCGGCCAGGGAGCCGATGTTCATGATCTTGCCGTGGCCACGGGCTTTCATGCGCGCGCCCACCAGCATGCACAGCTTGCTGAGCAGGATGTTGTTGAGGGTGAGCATGCGTTCCAGTGTCTGGCTGTCCTGTTCTACGTGCTCGCCCATCATGCCGAAGCCCACGTTATTGACCAGCACGTCCAGTTCCAGATTTTGCTGGTCCAGCCACTGCATGATCTGTTCGGCGGCACCGGGTTGGGACAGGTCCATCTGCACAGCACGGTAATCCACGTCGGAACGCTGCGCCTTCAGGTCGTTGCCGAGGGCATCCAGCTCGTCCTGCAGCAGACTGAACACCACGATGCGATAGCCATCCGCGTTGAACAGTTTGCAGAACTCCCGGCCAATGCCGCCGGCGCCGCCGGTGATCAGAACGGTTTTTGTCATGGTGGTTTTCCTGTCAGGCGTTGCCGGGTTTGTCGTCGGGGCCAAGCTGGAACGGGCGGATAATCATGCTGCCGGAATGCGCGCGGTGATATTGCTCGCGGGCCTTCCAGGCCTTTCCGTAGCGGTAGAAGGGAATGGTCGGGTAGAGGTGATGGATCAGGTGATAGTTCTGATACATCAGCACCGGCGTCAGCAGCCATTCCTTGCCCATGCGCATCAGCGCGGTGGTGTTCGGGTCCACGTCCTGGCGGCCAGTGTGCGGGTAGTGTGGCAATACCATGAACACCAGGCACATCAGGTAGAAGGAAAAATAGGACGGGATCAGCCACAGCATCATGGCCTCGTAGGGCTTCCACAGAAACAGGGCGGTGAGCGCCACGCCGGCCACGGCCAGTTCCCGCCAGATTTCTGCGGGTTTCAAATTGGGCAGCACCTGCGGATTGCGCAGGAAGTTGATCAGATAGAGGAAGGGCCAGAAGCCCCACAAGGGCATGGTCCACAGGCTGCTGGCCATCCAGTGATCCGGATCTTTCTGCGGATCATTGGCAAAGCGGTGATGGCGCATGTGCATCAGACGGAACATCTTGCCCTTGCCGAAGGGCACCGCCACAAAGGTGGCAATGGCGAGGACCAGGTCGTTGTGCTCCGGTTTGCGGGCGGCACAGCGGTGGATGGCTTCATGGGCCGGGGTGAACATCACATAGACGGCGATGCTGTTGATGACAAGGCCCACCCAGGCAGGCCAGAGGCCATTGAGCACCATCACCCAGCTGAGGATGTTGGCCCCGTGGGACAGCACCATGAGGGTCACGGTGGGCCAGGCGATCCGGGGGGATACCTTGAGCCGGCTCAGGGTCTTCAGTTCGTCGTGTTGCGGGGCGGTTGTCGTTGTCATGGGCGCTCTCCTGCAAGATGCTGAAACAGAGTGTTTACTTTTTGCAGGACGAAGATAAGAGCGGAAAATGCCAACAGGGGGATAAATAATGCCAATTATCAGGTGCAGAGGTGAGAAACTACGGAACCCTATTGCTCCCCACTGCGAAAGCGGCCGGGGCTGGTGCCAAACCAGCGCTGGAAGGCCCGGCGGAAGCTGGCCACGTCGGTATACCCCAGCTCCTCGGCCACCATGCTAACGGTGTAGTGGGGCAGGCTGAGTAACTGAGTGGCCCGGCGGCTGAGGGTCTGGTCCCGCAACTGCTGGAAACGGGTGTCTTCCAGCTTGAGTTTACGGATCAGGGTGCGCGGGCTGAGATGCAGGCGCTCGGCCATGGCGTCCAGACTGGACTGACCGCGGCACTGATGCAGCAGGGCCAGCACCTGATCGCTGAGAGTGCCCTGTCGCCGCAGGCTTTCCTGGCGTGCCTCACATTGCTGCACGGCCATCCACATCAGGTCGCGGTCATGGCCGGGAAGTGGCTCATCGCCGTAGCGGGATGGCAGGCAGAGCGCCACGGCCGGGGCATCAAAGACGATACGGATGCCCTTGAAAGTGTGCGGATAATAGTCGGCATGGGGTGGCGGCGGGTAATTGAAATGGGCTTCGCCTTCCTCGATCGGCTTGCCGCGCAGAACCAGATGGCAGGCATAAGCGGAGGCCATGGCGGACTCGGTGAGAAAGCGAACCACTTCATCCTGCGGGTAGGCGAATGACAGCACCAGTTTGAGACGGTCATCGGTTTCCTGCATTTCGGAACTGAACACCCGGGTGCGGGTGTTGTTGAAGCGGGCGAACAGTTGCATGGCGTCACGCAGGGTGGGGCTGGCCATGGCGGCAATCCCCATGGGGCCGTGCATGGCGGGCAGGGCACGCAGGCCGGTCTGCAGGGCGATATCCGGGTGCTCGGTGAGTTGCAGGGCGTTACGGATCAACTGACAGGCACCGGGCCAGTCGATAAAACCGTCGCTGTGTTGCAGGGTATCCTCTTCCATCCCGGAGCCCGCTACCAGTGTCTGCAGCCCGGCCTGATCCAGTCCCAGGGTCTGGGCGATCATGCGGCAGTAGGTCAATGCCAGGTCCGGGGTCATGGTCGAGCAGATCCTGTGCGGCGGTGATCATGGGGAACCGGGAAAGCTCAGATAGTCGCACCTGGATTTCCGGCAGGCAATGACAGAACCGCGCGGCTGATTGAGCGGCAGATCTCGGCAGACAAAAAAACGGCCGTCAGGGGTGACGGCCTAAGGGGGGAAGCATGAACCCTTACGGGTTCCGGGTATCACAGAATCAACGCATGGATGTCTGTCAGGAGGGCGACATCACCCTCCGATGAATACAGGTTAGCGACAGACCAGAGGGAAACACAGGGGGCTGGATTGAGCGATGTGATCAGATTTTTCGATCAATGAGCGGGGTTGGAGCGGATTTCAGACCAGTGATTTACGCATGGCATGGCGAGTGAGCGGGATGCCATCTCGCTCTGCCTGCTCCTGGCCTTCGCTGGTAAACCCCATGTAGGCAAAGAAACCGTGGGCGGTGAGGCTGGCGTGGGTGGTCAGCTCGGTGATGCCTTCGATGCGGGCGCCGTCCTCAAGATGCTGGTAGAGCAGGGTGGCGATGCCCACCCGGGAGGCCTCCGGGTGCACGAAAACCATGTTGATGTAATCGCGAATCCGGTGGGCAAATCCCACCAGCTTGTCGTCCCATTCTGCCACCACGGTGTCGCCCTCGCTGAGCACCGAGATCAGGCTGTCGTAGCTTTGGGCCTGGCTCCAGGCATCCCGTTGTTTCTGGTCGTACTCTGCTGCCGCACTGACCTGGATCGCCTCGCGGAATACGCCCAGTAGTTCGGCCATGTCCTTGCTGTCCAGAGGGCGTATCTGAAAGGGCATGAGGGCCGCGATGGGGTCGGACTCCACCGCGTTGTGGGCTGGTTCCGGCTCGGGCTGGGCTGCCGAGTGGGGCGGCTCAGGTGTCTCCGGTTGAACGAGAGTGTGGCGGTGAAAAAGCTGGCGTAGCCATTGCAACATCATTGCTCTGCCCGGGCAGTGTCATCTGCCTCTTCGGATTGTTTTTTCAGTGCCTGGATTTCCTGCCGTAGCGCATCCAGGTATTGGTCCTGCTGGCGAAGCAGTTGCTGTGCGGTTTCCTGCCGGTTCTGCAATTCTGCAGCTCGCTCTGACAGCTCCTGCTGTTCACGCATGCGGGCGTCTCGCTCCTCTTCCGTGAGCAGGCGGGCGTTGTTGTCCTGCTCGGCAAATAAAGTGCCGGACAGAATCAGCGCGATGGCAGCAAACAGGTAACGCACGGACTTCCCCCAAACTGGCCGTGAAGGGTAGTCAGCATAGCAAAAAGCGGGCGGCTAGGGGGAGCACGCGGTGAACAGCAATTGATAATGGATAATTGAGAATTGATAACGCGCGGGGCACGCTTTCTGTTGTGAATCGCAAGAGGCCGCGCCCACACTTTGGGCGCGGCCTCTGCGTTTCAGACCCAATGATGCTGATCGCGCCGTTATCAATTATCCATTCTCAATTATCAATTAACGACTGGTGCAGTTCGCCTTAGGCTCAGTGCACCCTACGGGGGCGTCCCTAAATGCAGGAGGCCGCGCCCGATGTGCGGGCGCGGCCTCCTGGGTGAGAGCAAGCAACGCGTTCAGCCCGCGTTGCAGCTTGTCGCTTGCGGTTTCTCCTACATCATCTGCCGCAGCACATAGTGCAGGATGCCGCCGTTCTTGTAGTACTCCACTTCGGCGGCGGTATCCAGGCGGGAGAGGGCTTCCACCTTCTGCTCCTTGCCGTCCTTGCGGAATACCACGGTGACGGTGTCGCCGGGCTTCAGGTCATTGGTCAGGCCCGGAATATCCACTTCCTCGCTGCCGTCCAGATTCAACGTCTTGCGGTCGGTGCCCTCCGGGAACTGCAGTGGCAGCACGCCCATACCGATCAGGTTGGAGCGGTGAATGCGCTCGTAGCTTTCCGCGATCACCGCTTTCACGCCCAGCAGATTGGTGCCCTTGGCGGCCCAGTCACGGCTGGAGCCGGTGCCATATTCCTTGCCGGCCACGACTACCGTAGGCACGCCATCCTTCTGGTAACGCATGGCGGCGCCGTAGATGGAAATCTCCTCGCCACCGGGCAGGTGTCGGGTAAAGCCACCTTCGATATCCGGGGTCATCTCGTTGCGGATGCGGATATTGGCGAAAGTGCCACGCATCATCACTTCGTGGTTGCCCCGGCGTGAGCCGTAGGAGTTGAAGTCCAGGGGCTCCACGTCATGACCCTGCAGGTAATGGCCGGCGGGGGAATCCGCCTTGATGGCCCCGGCGGGGGAGATGTGGTCGGTAGTGATGGAATCGCCCAGCAGCGCCAGGATGCGGGCATCCTTCACCGGCTCCACGTTATCCACTTCCTTGGTCAGCCCGTCGAAGAAGGGCGGGTTCTGGATGTAGGTGGAGCTGCTGTCCCAGGCGTAGGTTTCGGAGTCCGGGATCGGCAGGCTCTGCCAGACCTCGTCCCCTTCGAACACGCTGGCGTACTGGGTGCGGAACATGCTGTTGTTGATCTTCACCAGCTCATTCTGGATTTCCTCGGAGCTGGGCCAGATATCCTTCAGGTAGACCGGTTTGCCGTCCTTGTCCTTGCCGAGGGGGTCCTTGTCCAGGTCGATCTTCACCGTGCCGGCCAGGGCATAGGCCACCACCAGCGGCGGCGAGGCCAGCCAGTTGGTACGCACGCTCTGGTGTACCCGGCCTTCGAAGTTACGGTTACCGGAGAGCACCGAAGCCACCACCAGATCGCCTTCGGCGATGGCCTTGTCGATTTCCTCCGGCAGTGGGCCGGAGTTGCCGATACAGGTGGTGCAGCCGTAGCCCACCAGATCGAAACCGATATCGTTGAGGGGTTTCTGCAGGCCGGTCACGTCCAGGTAATCGGTGACCACCTTGGAACCCGGAGCCAGGGAGGTCTTCACCCAGGGCTTGCGGTTCATGCCTTTCTCGGCAGCCTTTTTCGCCACCAGACCGGCGGCCAGCATGACGCTGGGGTTGGAGGTATTGGTACAGGAGGTGATGGCCGCAATCACCACGTCACCGTGGCTCATGAAGTGTTTCTGGCCGTCGATCACCACCGGCACCTGGCCGCCACTGGGTTCGTGGTTGCCCACAGCGGTCTGGCCGCCTTCGCCTTCCAGCTTGCTGATTTCGTCGTCGTTGAGCTTGAGGGTCTCGGTGACCACATCAATGAAGGTACGCTTCACGGCGGTGAGTGGCACCCGGTCCTGGGGCCGTTTCGGGCCGGCCAGGCTGGGCACCACATCGCCCAGATCCAGTTCCAGCACATCGGTGAATTCCGGGTCCGGGTCGCTGCTGGAGCGCCACAGGCCCTGGGCCTTGCAGTAGGCCTCGACCAGGGCAATGGTGTCCGCATCACGACCGGACAGCTCCATATACTCGGTGGTGCGCTCATCGATGGGGAAGAAACCACAGGTGGCACCGTATTCCGGCGCCATATTGGCAATGGTGGCGCGGTCGGCCAGGGTCAGGTCGGCCAGGCCGTCGCCGAAAAATTCCACGAACTTGCCCACCACACCGCGGCGACGCAGCATTTCGGTGACGGTGAGTACCAGATCGGTGGCGGTGATCCCTTCGCGCAGCTTGCCGCTGATCTTGAAGCCGATCACCTCGGGAATCAGCATGGCAATGGGCTGGCCAAGCATGGCGGCTTCTGCCTCGATACCGCCCACGCCCCAGCCGAGTACGCCCAGGCCGTTGATCATGGTGGTATGGGAGTCGGTGCCTACCAGTGTATCCGGGTAGGCGTAGGTGTTGCCGTCCTCACTCTTGGAGGACCACACCCCCTTGGCCAGATATTCCAGGTTCACCTGGTGGCAGATGCCGGTGCCCGGTGGGACTACCCGAAAGTTGTTGAACGCTTTCTGGCCCCAGCGCAGGAACTGGTAACGCTCCCGGTTGCGCTGGTACTCGATATCCACGTTTTCCTCGAAGGCTTGCGGGTTACCAAACTTGTCCACCATTACCGAGTGGTCGATGACCAGATCCACCGGCGTTAGCGGGTTAATGCGGGAGGGATCGCCGCCGGCCTTCTTGATGGCATCGCGCATGGCGGCCAGGTCGACCACACCGGGTACGCCTGTGAAGTCCTGCATCAGTACCCGGGCCGGGCGATAGTTGATCTCTTTGTCAGAGCGCTTGTTTTCCAGCCAGCGCACCACGGCTTCCACATCAGCA
Source organism: Alcanivorax sp. (assembly GCF_014762765.1). Classification (GTDB taxonomy): domain Bacteria; phylum Pseudomonadota; class Gammaproteobacteria; order Pseudomonadales; family Alcanivoracaceae; genus Alcanivorax. The sequence goes on along the minus strand of NZ_JABURH010000210.1, from coordinate 34,686 downwards.
CTGGTGACGCTGTCGCCGTCTTCAAAACGGAGCAGGTTCTCGAGAAGAACTTTGAGGGAGAAAGGGAGCTTGCTGAGATCACCCCAGCCCTTGTCGGCGACCGTATTGATATCGAAGTAATGATAGGTCTTGCCGTTGGCTTCCAGCGTTTTCTTGCTGTTCAGGGTGTCCTGGCCAATCCGTGTCACTACACACCTCCTGGGCTCTGATTGGAGTCCCGCACTGGCGGATAGAGCGGCCACCAGCGGGAACACTGGCGCAGGATCAGTACAGCATTGCCACAAACCGAGGCACTGATGACCCTGCGTTATGACGTTAAGTCATTTCATACTACGCCCTTATGGTGGGGACATGAAACTGCCGGCCAGGGTCTTTGGTGCTATCCGGGATCTGGAATGTAACAGCTTGTTGAATAAAGGGCTTTTGACAGTGCGAGGAGAGGGCGGGTCTGGGTAAGGGGGGCGGAAGGAGCCCCTGCCGGCGTTGATCAGGACGGGGGTGTCAGCCGTTTGCAGTGTCTTGCCAGAGCAGCCAGAGGCGAGTGTCCAGCTCAAGCTGGTGGTAGTCCGGTGCCATGTGCGAGCAGAGCTGATAAAACGCCTTGTTGTGGTCGGTTTCCTTGAAGTGGGCCAGTTCGTGGACCACGATCATCCGAAGAAAGGCTTCTGGCGCTGCCTTGAACTGGCTGGCGATGCGTACGCTGTTATGGCTGCGCAGTTTGCTGCCGTGAATACGGGTTTGCCGGGTGTGCATCCCCAGCGCCTGACTCAGCGTTTTCAACTTGGCGTCGTAATGGACCTTGCCCAGCGGCGGCGCCTTGCGCAGGAATTGTTGCTTCAGGCTGTTGGCATACTGGAACAGGGCCTTGTCGCCCTGAATATCATGCTTGCCGGGGTAGCGCTGTTGCAGATAATCACCCAGCTGCCCTCGCTCCACCAGGGTTTGGGCCTGCTGCTGGATCTGGGTGGGGTAGCCGGTCAGGTACTGCAGGGGATTCATGGGCCGGTTATCGCTTCCTGGATGCGTCGGGCGTTAGTGCCAATGCTCTCATTGAGCCGCGTGGGTATGATCGCTGCTCTCTTTGCAATGGACAATCCCATGTCGTCACCCCAGGACTCTGATTATCCCCGTCGCGGCAATGCCTTCTCCCGGGCGTTGGGACGCTGCTTTCTGCGTCTGCTTGGCTGGCGTCTGGTGGACCCGTTCCCGCAGGTGCCCAAGTCTGTGGTGATCGGTGGGCCGCATACTTCCAACTGGGACGGTATTGTTACTCTGGCGGCCATGATGCAAATGGGTCTGGATGCTCATGTGATGATGAAGGACAGTGCGTTCAAGGGGCCCCTGGGGGGGATGTTGCGCTGGATGGGCGCTCTGCCCATTGACCGCAGCAAGGCTGGCGGCGTGGTGGAACAAACCGTGGGCCAGTTCAACAGCCATGATCGCTTGGTAATGGTGGTGGCCCCGGAAGGCACCAGGGGCGGGGCAGCACAGTGGAAAACCGGCTTTTACCGCATTGCCGAGCAGGCTGGAGTGCCGATTGTGCTGGCCACCGCAGACTATGCCAAAAAGGAAATCGCCTTTCCCATGGTGCTGGAAACCACCGGTGATCTGGAAGGGGATCTGGAGCAAATTTTTCAGTGCTACGCCCAGGTGGAACCACGTCACCCGGAAAAACTGTCGGCGCCGTTAAAGGCGATTCGCGAGCGTCGTTAAACGGCGCTTCACTCTTCGATTTTTCCGTTCGAGGTTTTATGTCGGTTTGCCAGCAACTACCGCCGAATTCGTCATGCGAGCATGACTTCCCACAGAGCAACCCTGCACACAAATAAAAACCCTCCCCTTGCGGGGAGGGGCCAAACGCTCCTCCCGGAGACAAGGGGAGGAGGGAGGGGGAACTGCGGTAGAGTAATGAGTTAGCTGTGGTGCCTCTCACCCTCTCCCTGTCCCTCTCTCCTCAAGGGAGAGGGGACGCTCCAGAAAAGTTCTGGAGCCATTCTTATCATCGCTTGCCTAGTTGCAGGCGCTGCCGTTGGTGTAGCTGCTATCCACTACCTGATTAATCCACTGATCCAGTAGCGTGGTAGCTTCATCATGGGCCACGCTGCGGGCGATGGGGGGCATCATCCGTTGCGGGTCGTTTTCCGCGGCCAGACGGCAGGAAACGATGGAGCTGTTCGCGCTGCCCGGTACCACCACATGCTGGCGGCCACAGGAGCCGCCGCCGGTGGCGGTGGGTTTCTTGCAGATGCCGTAGCTGGCGTCCACTTCACGGAAATGGTCCAGGTAGTAGCCAGTGTTGGAGGCGGCGCCCTTGTCGTTGTGACAGTGCTGGCAGTTCACTTCCAGGTAGGCCTTTACCCGGCTTTCAATATCCGCATCGGAGTTGGCGGTGTTACCGCTGTCGCCGGGCACGTTCCAGTGCGGCAGGCGCTCGATATTGGTGGCCACGCCATTGCTGATCTGCAACTCCGGGGTGCCGCTGAGGATGCCCACGTCGGTCCAGTACTGCAGCTGATTGATACGCGGGAAGCCAGCCTGGCCGGTGTTGCCCATGAAGGCAGATTCCGGTTTGTAGGCACGGTTCAGGTTGCGCGGCTTGGGACCGATAGGGGCGCTGCCGCCGGCCTGGTCGTCGTTGCCATGACAGGTGATGCACTGGTTGGCGTTGGGTACGGAGTAGCTGTCAGTGCTGCCGGCGAGCAGGGTGCCTGAGTCGCTGTCGCGGTAGTGCCAGCTGGCGGGGGTGCTGCCGCCACCCATGGTCAGACGGGCTACCGGTTGGCCATCCTCTTCACCCCAGATATAGGGCAGGCCTTCCCAGAAGGGTTTGCCGCTACTGCTGGTGCGTTTGATCAGCAGGCGCGTCTCCACCAGTCTCTCATTGCCGTTGGCTTCATCGGTGAAGGCGAAGGTCTTGGCCAGCACGGTGCCGGTGGGGAAGTGGATACCGCCATTGGGGTTGCTGCCGCCCTGGCCGTCCCGGTAGACCGCCTTGGTGCCGGGTGGCACGAAGGCGACCCGGTATTTGGTGGCGTAGTCGGAGAACAGTTTGGTGTTCAGGACATAGGGCACGCCGCCTTCATTGGGCAGGCTGCGTGGATCGGTGGTGTCGGCAAACAGGTTGTACTGTTCCAGGCGCGGGCAGTTTACTGCCAGGGCGTCGCGATTGATTTCGCCGCTGGCCACCTCGGTGTTACACAGCTCTTCTACCACTTCCGGCGGCGGCGCAGGATCGAAATCGCCGCTGGGTTCGAAGGGGGGGATCTCTACTCGGGGCAGTGATGGCAACAGTGTGCCGAAACGGGCCTGACAGTCGTGATCGGACAGATTGGTGTCCGAGGGCATGTTGAGCAGACCTTCCAGGGCATCAAGCAGACCACTGGGCGAGAGGATCGACAGATCCTGCTCGGCCAGGGCCAGCACCAGTTCAAGGCCATCTGTGCCGTGGAAGTTCAGGTAGGGCTCACTGTCCTCGGAGAATTCATTGTCGTGGATGCAGGATCCCCAGGTGGGCTGGATGCGTTCGTTGTTCTCATCGAACTTGTAGGCGTTGTAATGACAGCTCGGATTGGGGTGTTCATTGGTGTGCAGAGGCTTGCCGTTGCTGTCCATGGGCACTGGATCGCCGTTGCTGTCCACCGGATAGGGGCAGTCCGCGTCCAGGTCGTCACGCAGACCGTCCCAGACAATATGGGCGCCTTTACCCAGGTTGAGGATGTTGTCCAGGCTGCCCAGCAGCTGGGTGGGATCATTGATGATGGGCAGGTTCTTCAGGCCGATCAGGGTAGGCAGTACACTTTCCACTTCCCCGTTGGCCACTTTCTCCAGGTCCGGTGGCGGCAGGTCGTAACCGGAGTTTTTCATCACGTTGTTGTGGATGTGCAGACCTTCGGTATAAGGGTCGAGTTTCTTGTCAGCGGTCTTGCCCTTGCCATCAATCAGCTCATAGCTGGTGTAAATGATGGCGGCGGTGCTGTGGTCTTCAAAGGTGTTGTTGAACACCTCGATATTGTCATAGCCGAGCGTGATAAAACCGGTGCCCCGCGGCACTGCAGACACCAGACCGCTTTGGGCAAAGTTGTAGGTATTGTTGTTGCGGGCCAGATTGTTGAGCATCACCGAGGTGTCGCCGTACTGGGTGATGTTTTCCAGGTCGTAGATCAGGAAACCGCCGGTATTACACTCGGCCACGTTGTTGTCGTATTCGCCGCCCTGCACATTCTCGATTTCAAAGCCCATTACGTTATAGATGGCACGGCTGTCGCGAATGATGGCGGTGTTGGTCTGCCCCACGTAGATGCCGGCATCGGAGGCGCCAACGGATTCACTGCCTTCCACCAGGATGTTTTCCGATTCCACCGGGTAGATGCCATAGCGGCCACTGGTGGCACTGGGTACGTAATCGGGGGCAGGGTCACCTTCGTTGAAGGGCGGGTTGGTACAGGCCACATGCAGCCGGTCGCTGTAGTTTTCGGCGGTGATCGGCTCGCCGCCACCGGACCACATGGCGCGCACATTGCGCAGGGTGCCCCATTTCACGCCCTTGAGTTTGAAGGCGTCGCCGGGGGAATCCAGGATGGTCAGGTCTTCCACGGTGATGCCGCGAATGTTCAAGGCTTCCAGGCCGGTGACGTTGGCGCTGTTCTTGAACGACAGCACCGTTTTGTCCTTGCCGCAGCCTTCGATGAGTACGTCTTCGGTTGCCTGAATCAGCAGCCCTTGATTCAAATCGAAATAGCCGCAGTCGAACTGCAGGGTGTCACCGGGGCGCAGTTGAATCATGGCGTTGACCATGTCTTCGGTGGCGTTGTCACCCGGGGAGATGATGAAAGTGCGGCCTTCGCCGGTGGGCGGGGTGACGGTGCCGCCGTCATTGCCGCTTCCCGGATCATCGCCACTGTTGGCGGTGGGGGGATTTGCGGGATCGCTGCTGCCGCCGCTACCACCGCAGCCGGTGATAACGGTGGTGGTCAGTAACAGCAGAAAGAAAGATCGGGCTGTTAGCGTTTTCATGGTATTCCCCAAAGTTTTGTTATTTGTCGGCGGCGCGATTACTGCGCCGCCTGTTCAAGCCGTTCCCACATGCGCAGGTAGGCTTCCGCCGAGGTGAATAACTGGTTGATGGCATCGTCGATCTGTTCAGGCTGGCGATCACTGTGGACGACCATGTCAGCGATCTGGTCCGGATAAAGACCGTAGTGGGCCACGCCGCGGCCTTCATAAAGACTGAAGGCGTGATCGCCGGTGACCTGCTTGTCGAACACCACCCGGCCATCCACGGAGGTGAACGGGTAGAGGCTGTCTTCCTGATCCGGCGTGCCCGGGTTGCCTGCCAGTGCGGCGATACCGTTCACGTCAGAGGCGAAAGGGGCACCGCCGAAGGGGCCCACCTTGTAGCTGTCCGGACGCGGGCGATTACCGTCACGGGTGAGCTGATCCACCCAGTTGTCGCGAACACTGCCAAAGGAGGCGCTGATACCGCCCTGGGCGGCGACACGGTCACGCAGGGCTTCGGTGCCGCCCCAGTTGCCGTGGCTGTTGATCACCGGGTAGCCGCGCGGGGCAGTCAGGTCGAGAATCTGGGTGGCGGCCTTGCGGCTGATGTGGTCGGTTTCGATCATCATGCCGCGTTTGGCCAGTTCTTCGATCAGGAAGAAACCCAGGTCGGTAAGCCCGCGGGTGTTGCACAGGTGGTCGGTGCCGCGACGCGGATCGTATTCCGCCAGCTCTTCCGGGCTGGCCGGGAAGCGTTCGCCCACGTAATCCAGCTGGAATAACAATTGCTCGAAGATGCCATAGGGTTGCAGCGGGTCGGCCAGCGGGCTGTCGTTCACCGCGTGGTCGTGGTCCGGGCATTCCTCGAATTCCACCGTGTGTCCGGTTTCCAGCAGGTTGCCGCCGTACAGCACGGCGCCAATGCCGATGCCGTCGGACAGATCTGGCAGGTGGCCGCCGAAGGCGTTATCAAATTTGTGCACCGGGAACAGGCTGCGTACGTCCATGGCATAGAGGCGGTCCAGTCGTTCCACGATTTCCTCACGGCTGCATTCGGCCACACCCAGGAACTCGCCACAGTTGAGGGCCTTGGAGGCTTCTACACCGAGGATCACTGCCATCTTGCCCTCGCCGATGACCTGGCGGGCCTCGCTGGCGCTGGTGACGATGCGGAACCAGCCTTCGCCGGGGCCGCCGTGCTGGGCGTCGATGTAATCCTCCATGCGATGCATCAGGTCTGCCTGCTGTTCGATGGCGGCCACGGTGTCGCAGTCGTTCTGCTTCTGCGGATTGATCTGGCAGAGGATTTCGTTATGCACCAGGTGGTTGACCAGGATCTTCAGGCCGGACAGGTGGGCGCGCTCGATCCATTTGTAGTAACTCTGGTGGTGTTGCAGGGAGTCGTTGCGGGGCCAGAAGGGAAAATCCGGCCAGCCGCGGGTCTCGTGGGGGCCCGGGCTGCTGGTGACCTGTTCCACCAGGCCGGTGAGGCCCTGGGGCCCATGGTTTTCCGCGCAATCGTGCAGGGCGTGGTCGACGCCGAATTTGTGGAAGGGGTCGCCGTAGTTGACCCGGCCGCCGATGAATTCGTAGGCGGAGATATGACTGTGCGCATCCACGTAGCCGAACACATCGTCGTTATCGATACCCGGGGTGCCGCGGAAGCGCTCCACCTCTTTCAGGTAAATGGCCGGGCCGCTGTCGGCCACGGTGGCGTTCAATTCGGCTTCCGGGTAGCCGCTACAGCCGTCGGCGGCGTTGAGCACAAACCGGGTGTCGGCGTTTTCCAGGCTGGGGGAGGTGAGGGTCAGTCCGTCGTCGCTGGCGGTGAGCAGCAGGCCGGTGACCTGGGAGGCCAGGGTAAAGCTGTCGCCCTCACTTGGGTTGAGATTCCATACCGCCAGATCATTGGCACTGGATACCATGGCCAGCGAGGGCTGCAGGGTGGTGTCGCCCAGGGTGTCGCCAATGCCTTCCAGGCTTTCCCCCAGCTCCCGCAGCAGGCCGCCCAAAGGTGCTACCGGGTCCAGTGCCAGATTGAGGGTGTCCCCCAGCCCGGCCACCAGATAGCTGAGCTCGCCTACGAAATTGCCGCTCTGATCCAGTAACTCTCCGGCCGGGTCGCTGATGCCGAGCAGCTGTTTCTGCCCGCTGCTGCCGGTGGTGCGTTGGTAATCGGACACCAGCAGGTAGCGGCCCAGGTCAGTGGGTTTCAGGGTAAAGGCAGTGGCCTGTGCAGCATCTCGGGTCAGGGTGTAGACGCTGTTGGTGGTGTCCGCCTGCAGGAAGCGTCCGTCACTATTCAGGGTGTAGCAGCCATTGGCGAACTGGAAGCGATTGAGCGGTTGTGGCTCTGGTGCGGGCTCCGGGCCGGGTTCCGGCGTGGGGGCCGGATTTTCGGTATCGGGCTGGCGCGGTTGCTCTGCGGCAGCGTTGGTGGAAGCACCACCACTGCCACCGCCACAGCCGGCCAGAAGGCTGGTGGCCAGTAGCAGCGAGCAGGGTAATACAGACATGGTCAGGGCCGGAGCCCGGGTCAGTTGTAGCATGGCTAACCCCTTAAGGGAGTCCTCGCAATGCGGGGCGCCCGTTGTTGTTATGGGTACGTACGTTCTTATTGGTACGTTTGTACAATTAAAGGCTTGGGGTAGGCTGTAGCGTTATTGTCAAAAAGGGAGTGGGGTTTGTTACAGGAGGGCATCGGGCAATTGATAATTGAGAATGGATAATTGATAGCTCGCGGGACAGGCCTGCTGTCGTCAAAACCAAGAGGCCGCGCTGAATCTCTGGGTGCGGCCTGCGCGTTTTCAGATCCGGCTCGACGTTGATCGCGCCGTTATCCATTCTCAATTATCAATTAATGAACGTTGGGAGAGCGGTCGCGCCAACCGGGCATGGCAAACGACCGCTCAACAGAACACGGAAAGGAGGTTACGCCGCCAGCTGATTGTCCAGCGGGCGAGTCAGGTAACCTAGTACCAGGGCGGCGATGTCCACCTTGGGCTGGTAGTGCAGGAAGAAGCCACCCAGGGTACCGAACACCCGCGCAAGCATGATGAAGTCGCCGGGCATTTTTTCCACCGGGTCATGTTCCAGACGGTCCAGCAACTGGCTGACCTGCTGCATCATTTCCTCGGCACTGGGCCAGCCCTTGTCCGGATCCGGGTAGATAATGGCATTGCGTACCTGATCGAGAATGGCGGCGACGAATGCCAGCAGGGTGTCCGGGTTGCCGCTGCGGGTGGTAAAGCCCATGGCGGTAAGCGTGTCAGCAATCACTTTTTGATCATCCACCACGCAGGCCTGCAGGACCCGGAAGTAACCGTGACGGGCTGCATCGCTGAGGCTCTGGGCACAGCCAAAATCCAGCAGCACCAGGGTGTCGTCGTCGGTGATCATGATGTTGCCGGGATGCGGGTCGGCATGGAATACGCCGCCATGCAGCACCTGGGAGAACCAGGCATCCAGCAGCCGGTGCAGTACCACACCCAGGCGCTCCGGGTCGGTGTGGTGCAATTCATCGAGCACGGTGGTGAGCTTGCGGCCGTGCACGAATTCGGTGGTCAGTACATGGCGGCTGCTGTGCTCTGCCACCAGTGCCGGGGTGGTGATGCCGGTGACGCCGGCCAGCTGCTCGCCGATCTGTGTCATCACCCGTGCTTCGCGATCGTAGTCCAGCTCTTCGCGTACGGTGCGCTGAATCTCACTGACGATGGTGTCCATGTCCATGGGGGGGAGGGCGGATTTCACCGCGTCCATGAAGACCTTGAGCAGGGCCATGTCCAGTTCCACCACCTCGTCCAGGCCCGGGCGCTGTACCTTTACTGCCACCTCGCGGCCATCATGAAGCCGTGCCCGGTGGACCTGGCCGATGCTGGCAGCGGCCAGGGGTTCCGGGTCGAAATGGGCAAACAGCTCATCCAGCGGCTGGCTGAATTCCTGCTCCAGCACCAGGGCGATCTCGTCAAAGGGCACCGGGTTGGCTTGGTCCTGCAAGATCGTCAGTTCATCCACCCAGGCCTGGGGTAACAGGTCCGGACGGCTGGACAGCAGCTGGCCTATCTTCAGGAAGGCACCGCCTTGCTCCAGGGAGGTATCGCGGAAACGGCGGGCATTACGCTGGTGCAGGTTTTCCAGGGCGGCCTCGCGCATGCTGGCCGGCAGAAAGGCCGAGCGGGTGCCCCACAGGCGATAGCTGGCCACCACCTTGGTGAGCATCCAGCCGGTTTTGCTCAGGCGCTTGAGGCGGGTTGGCCAGCGGCGGGCCTCGTCGGCCAGGATCTGCATTTCCTCGTTCACGGCGTTGGCGCCACGGCTCACTGCTTTGCAGGCCTTGATAGCCTGATCGGCGATTTCCCGGCCCTGCCAGGCGGTTTTCTCGATGGCACGGATACAGCCTTCCACCACTGACAGCCATGCTTTCAGGCCACTGTCGGTCTGTTTGCGCTCGGCAAAATCGTTGAGCGGCTGCCAGTTGGGCTCCGCCGGTGTGATCGGGGTTTGTTCCAATGACGTGTTTCGCATAGGGCACGCCTCCGCTTTGTGAATGAGTGTTCACAAAATAGGGGTGAAGGGGGCGATTGGCAAGCAAAAGTGTTTACGGCCGTTCACTTTGTAGGGCAATTCATGCCGGAGCGATGATGAAATGTGGCTCCTGTGCGCCAGGGAATGATGGCTTGGTGCTACCACGGGTAACCTTTCCTTGGTTCTTTCGTACTAAATTCAATGAGTTATGTGGCTCGGTGTGATGGGCGGTAGTGCCGTATGGATAACCGGCACTGCAGGCAACGTCTCTCTCTCCCACAGTGGACAGACACCGATACCAGTTTGCTGGGGAAAGGTATCGGCGCCCCTAACGATAATAACAACGTGTACAGAGGAACCTGATGACAACCACTACCAGGGTATTGGTGCCAGCCGTGTTGCTGCTGGCGCCGGTGGTCCAGGCGCAGTCTCCTGCGTCTCTGGAAGACATGGAACGGCGCCTCGAACAGCTGGAAATGCAGCAGTACGGCAAGCAAAACAACTGGAGCGATCGTATTTCCGTCAATGGCTTCATGACCTACGGGATTACCCGGCATGATGTCCATGTGCGCGATAACAGCGGTGAGCCTATTGCCTACATCGATCGCACTACCGACGAGATTTCCCACCGGGAACTGTCCCGGGCGGGGGTACAGTTCAATGCCTCCATTAGTGATCAGACCAGTGCTACGGTGCAGGTGCTGGCCCGGGGACGGGATCATTACGATGCGGAGGTTCAGTGGGCCTATCTGAGCCATGAACTGTCGCCGTCGTTGACGGTACGGGCCGGCCGCATGGTACTGCCATTCTTCATGCACACCCAGTACAACAATGTGGGCTATGCCTACCACTGGGCCACCTTGCCCGGCGAGGCCTATGACGTGGTGCCCTTTGACACCATGGAAGGGGTGGACCTGAGCTGGAATTTGAACACTGGTCCGGTCTCCCATCGCCTCAACGTGTATGGCGGTGCCACCGATGTGCCCAGTTTTTCCCTGCCGGCACCGGTGATCTATAAGGTGAGTGATCTGGCCGGTATCAACTTGACCAGCCAATGGCGGGACTGGACCAGCTGGCTCAGTTACAGCCACGCGGAAGTCACGTTGGACCTTACCGATCTTGCCGGCCCCACCGGCCTGCCGGAGGCGGCACTGGAGGCGCCGGTGAGCCTGGACGATGCCCAGACTTATATCAGCAGTGTGGGCCTGCAGTATGACAATGGCGCCCTGGTGCTGATGGCGGAGCGCACCCAGCTTGGTATCGAAGGCTGGTTTCCCACCAAGTGGGGCGGTTATGTCAGTGCAGGGTATCGTTTCGGGCCGTGGATGCCACATGTGACCTGGGGGGCTGCCAATGCCCATGGCGTCAGTGAAGCGCAAAGCGAAGGGCCGGTGGCAGCCAACTTCTCTGCAGCCAATCAGGTGCGCAGTAAAAGCTGGACGCTGGGTTTGCGTTACGAATTGGAAGTGGGGGTAGCCGTGAAACTGGAAGCCCAGCGCTTTTATGACATGAGTAACGACAAGATCATGACTAATGGTCTGTTTACTCCCCAGGGCTCGGCACCTTCCATTGAAGAGGAAGAACCGACGGTATTCCGGCTCACCGTAGATGCGGCCTTTTAAGGGAGAATGATCATGTTGAAGAAAGTGTGTGCGGTCTTCCTTGTCCTGTGCTGCCCTGCATTATCATCTGCCGGCATGCTGGTGGTAGTGGCGGAGTCTTCACCATTGGCGGAGATGGATCGTCATGAGGTGCGTCAGCTTTACATGGATAATGCGTCCCGCTTCGACGGTCATGCTGTGACCGTGCTGGATATGCCTGAAGATAGCCAGCAGCGCGAACGTTTTTATCAGGCGGCGACGGGTAAATCCGCGTCTCAATTGAAAAGCTACTGGGCCAGGATGATTTTTACTGGCCAGGGTATGCCACCGAGGCAGGTGAAGAGTGCCCGGGACATGATACAGCAGATAAAACAGAACCCTGGTGCGGTGGGCTATGTTCAGGAAGCGGATATTCAGGAGGGGTTACGAGTGTTGTTACGTTTGCCATGACGGTCAGTAGCAAGTGGCAACGAACAAGAGACGTGTGCCAATCGATAACCATAACCGCCGCGATCCAGCGGCGGTTTTATTTATGCCGGGATAACACAACCAGCCCTGAATCACGGCCACTGCCAGTGTCGTTCATATCGACCTCATCCGCGATGAAACTTTACTCTTGTAACCTGCAACTGCTTCACCCACCCAACAACCGATTTTCCGCCGCTTCTACTGCCTCCAGTGGACCGTAAAGAATCACCGTATCACCCGGTTCGAGAACCAGCTCTTCGTCAGGACTTTCCAGGGTCTTGTCTTGCCGTTTTACGGCACGGATTTCCACATCCCGCAGCGCACAGCGGGCAATGCTTCGGCCGATTCCGCGGGCCTTGTCAGATAGCGTTACTGCATGGAGCAGACGGTACGGGTTCCCGGCACTGTCGGTGGTGGGCAAGGTATCACCGTGATAGTAGCCCTGCAGCATGCGGTAGCGTTCCCGTCGGGTTTTGCGCAGGGTGGCAATGACACGGTCGAAGGGCACATCCAGCATCATCAGGGCATGGGCCACCAGCATCAGGGAGGCTTCCAGTACTTCGGGCACCACTTCTTCCGCCCCGGCGCTTATCAGGGCATCCAGGTGGGTGTCGTCCCGGGTGCGCACCAGCACGCGGATATTGGGATTGAGCTCCCGTGCTGTGTGCAGAATGCGCTCTGCCAGGCGCGGGTCATCAAAGGTCACTACCAGCAGGCGAGCATGCTGAATGCCGGCGTTGACCAGGATTTCCTTGCGGCTGGAATCGCCAAACAGAATATGCTCACCGGCGGCACTGGCTTCCTGTAGCCGTACCAGATCCCGATCTACCGCCACGGCCTTGAGGTGGAAGCTGTTCAGGTAGCGCATCAGGTTCTGGCCCACCCGGCCATAGCCACAGAGGATCACATGGTTGCGGCTTTCATCGGAGATAGGGGTGTCTTCAGGAATCTTTTGCCAGCGTTGTAGCAGACGGCGGGTAAGGCGACCGCTGTTATCCAGCAATGCGGGCGTGAACACCATGGTCAGCACCACGATGGAGACCAGCAAACCAGCCTTGTCCGGCGTGATGAGCTGGTGAGAGACCCCCAGCGCTACCAGCACAAAACCGAATTCCCCCGCCTGGGAGAGAATCAGGCCGCTTCGCATTGCGGTATCGCTGCGTTCTTTCAATAGGCGCAGCAACGCAAATATCAGCACTCCCTTAAACAGCATCAATGCTGCGGCAGCGAGCATGATCCAATGCCACTGATCGGCAAACAGGTTCGGGTCTACCAGCATGCCCACACTGATGAAAAACAGCCCCAGCAGCAGATCCCGGAAGGGGCGCAGGTCCGCTTCGATCTGATGACGGAAGTGACTTTCGCCCAGCATCATACCGGCCAGAAACGCGCCCAGCGCCATGGACAGGCCCAGCCAGTGAGTTACCCAGGCTGCCAGTAATGCCAGCAGCAGGGCGGTCATGACAAAGACTTCATCGGAGCGGGCCCGGCCGGTTTCTTCCAGCATGCGCGGCAGCACCCAGCGGCCGATCACATAGATTCCCACAAATAAAAGCAGGGACTTGGCCAGCGTCAGTGACGCAACGGACCACATGGGGCCGCTGTTTTCCTGTGTGAGGATCGGCAACATCACCAACATGATTACGGCGGCCAGATCCTGGAATAGCAGAATTCCGGTGGAGGTTCGGCCGTAGCCGGTATTGACCGATCCCCGGGAGATCAGATCGCGGATAACAATGGCAGTGGAGGACAGCGACAGGGCGCAGGCGGTAATCAGTGATGGTGTGTAGTCAAACCCGAGTAACCGCATGATGGCGAACACGGCCAGGCCTGTCAGGGCGACTTGCAGCGGGCCGGCGCCGAACACAATACGGCGCAGGGTCATCAGCCGGGGAATGGAAAATTCCAGCCCCAGGGTGAACAGCAAAAAGACGATGCCAAACTCGGCCAGATGCTGAATGCCTTCAGTATTACTCACCCAGCCAAACCCGAAGGGGCCGGCGGCCAGACCGCAGAGCAGGTAGGCCAGAATGGGTGGCATGCCAAGGCGCCGAAACAGCACTACGGCCGCCACGGCGGTGCCGAGCAGGACAACAATGAGTGTCAGGGCATCATGCATAAACGTGTCGGCTTCCCCAAAATCCAGACTACCAGTGTAGCAGCCCGGTCATGGCAGGCCAGAACCGGATCTTGATCGGTATCAACGGGATTGGGGAATGATTCAGAAACAGCTGAAACGGAAGCTGTCGTCCAGTGCCAGGGGAAGTGTCAGGGAGCGGTAGCCCAAGACATCCATGTGTTCGCAGTGAAACTTCCTCTCTCCGGCATCCTGGCTGAACCGGTAGTCGATGTGCAGCACCGGTTTGCCGGCATCAATGAAGGGTTGCAGCAGATGACATTCGCGCCATTCATGACAGGATTCGTTGATGGCAAAGTCGGCGTAGTCCACCAGCTCATCTACCTGCTGCAGGTCGTTTTTCAGGGACACGGCCAGGCCGTGCTGATGGGCGGTGCGGAACAGGAAACGGTTATAGGACAGTTGTTGTTTGCCAGTCAGGGGGAAGCCGGTTTCATTGGTGTAGCCATCCACATTATCCGGGTCGACCCCGTCGCAGCCTTTTGCTGCCGCCAGTTCAATGCGGTCCGCCATGCGCTTGCGAACATTGAGGGAGCGGATATCTAGCCAGCGCTCGCCCGGCCAGTTACCCAGGCGCCGGCCCTTGTCAGTGGGCAGGAAACGGTAGCGGTCCGGGCGCCAGTTTTCGTAGGTGCCGGCGGAAAAATAGCAGATCACCTTTTTGCCGGCGGCCTGCAGGTCGTGAATGACACTCTCTTGGGTATCAAACAGATCCACAACATACAGATCTACGTCATAGCCGGTGTTGATCTCACCTTGCAGCTGGATCTGCCACTGCACATCCATGGGCGGCTGGTACCACTCTGGCGCCAGGTTACCGCCATCGGTGGGCAGTGGCAGCAGCAGGGCGGCGAGCAGGTTTAACGGGAGATCCATGGGGCACCGAAAGGGTCACAAATCGTGGTTACCCGATTTTTCATTGATACGCGACAGATTACTGTTCGATTCCACGGTAAAAATGTAGATGCGGCGTGTCCGCAATGACATTCTGTTACCTGACAAAGGGGTATAGGCTGGTGTGGTGCTTCAGCCTGTCGGAAGACGTGAACGTGGCGGTAGCCTGAGTTCCCGGCCGGAAGCTGTTCACCGCTCTGAACTCTGATTCACGGGCACGGGCAGGAATTATGGACAAGGATAATAGAGAAAATATTACGGTGATGTCCCACGGGGCAGCTGGTGAGGTGACCGGCTCCTGCCACCGGATAACCGTGTCAGGTAGTGCTTTATTGCTTGATTGCGGTATGCATCAGGGCGGCGATGCGGTGAAACGTCTGCAGGAGGAGCGTTTCGACTTTAATCCACGGGATATTGATGCGGTAGTGTTGTCCCATGCTCATCTGGACCATAGTGGCCTGTTGCCCCTGCTGGTGGCGGAAGGCTTTGGTGGGCCGATTTACTGCACCCATGCCACCCGAAACCTGCTGGCCATCATGCTCGAGGATGCCGCCAGTCTTTATCAGCGGGATCTGGATAACAGTAATTTGCGCCGCCGCCGCGCCGGCCGCCGCCAGCTGAGCCCCCGTTATACCCTTGATCATGTGCGTCAGGTGCTGGAGCAGTGTCAGCCACTGGGTTACCACCAACATGAAAAGATTCTGCCAGGTCTGGATCTGACACTACTGGATGCCGGCCACATTCTCGGCTCGGCGGTGGTGGTGTTGACCATTGCCGGGGAGCCCACACGTACCCTGGTATTTTCCGGTGACCTGGGGGCCAGTCAGCGTGTGTTGATGCGGCCACCGGAAGTCCCCGAGCGGGCGGATCTGGTGTTGATGGAAAGTACCTACGGTGATCGGGATCACCGTAGCCAGGAAGACACCATGACGGAACTGGAGCAGATCATCGCCGAGGCGCGCAATGACGGTGTGATCATGATGCCGGCGTTTGCCGTCGGTCGAACCCAGGAACTGCTGTTCCACCTGGGGTGCCTCTACCATCGCGGGCTGTTATCCGGATGGCAGGTGTTTCTCGACAGCCCCATGGCCCTGGAGGTGACCCGTCTCTACGACCAGTGGCTGGATGCCATGGATGAAGATGACCAGCGCGTGATGGCCCATTTCGGCGCCCGTTCCCTGCACGAATTTTTGCCGGTACTGACTCCTACACCGGAAGTCGAGCAATCCATGCGCATCAACCGCATTGAACGGGGGGCGATCATTATTGCCGGCAGTGGCATGTGCAACGGGGGCCGCATTCGCCACCACCTCAAGCATCGCTTGTGGCAGGAACGCAATCATCTTGTGTTTACCGGCTACCAGGCGCGCGGGACCCTGGGTCGTCAAATGGTGGATGGCGCCAGCCATATCCGCATGTTCGGGCAGCGTTTTGTGGTCCGTGCCCAGCTTCATACCCTGGGAGGGTTTTCCGCCCATGCCGGCCGCAATGAGCTGCTGGCCTGGGCCAAAGGGATTGCGGGTGATCCCCAGTTCCGTCTGGTTCATGGTGAGCCGGACGCACTGGAAAGCCTGGCCGTTGCCTTGGGAGACATGGGCATCCCGGTGTCAGTGGCCGAGCCTCAGACGGCATTCTCCCCTGACTTTTCCTGAGGTTTCCAATGGATGCTTCCTCGAAGTCACCATGGCATCACGACAGTGAGGTTGTCGTCCTCAGCACTCTGGAGAGCCAGGCAGAGGGGCTGACCAGTAAGCAGGTCGCTGCCCGCCGTGGCCGCTTCGGGGAAAACCGCTTACTGGATCAGAAGCCTCGCAGTGTCTGGCGGCGGTTAGCCGGCCAGTTTCATAACGTGCTGCTTTATATCCTGCTGGTGGCGGCGCTGCTGGCGTTGCTGTTGGGCTATTACAGCGATGCCACGGTCATTGTGCTGGTGGTGGTGATCAATGCTCTGGTGGGGTTCGTACAGGAGGGCAAGGCGGAAGCCGCCCTGCGCTCCATCCAGCGTATGCTGGTTTCCCATTGCCAGGTACTCCGTGATGGTCAGCCGCATACCCTGGAAGCCAGTGAACTGGTTCCGGGGGATATGGTGATACTGGCCGCCGGGGACCGGGTGCCAGCGGATCTGCGCCTGCTTCAGGTGCGCGAGCTTCACTGTGACGAAGCCATGCTGACCGGTGAATCGGTACCGGTGGCAAAACAGCAGGAACCGTTGCCGGCCGACACCCCCCTGGCGGAAAGACGCAACATGGCCTGGATGGGTTCCCTGGTGACCACCGGCAGTGCCCAGGGCGTCGTAGTAGCCACCGGCATGGCAACCCAGCTGGGACACATCGGTAACCTGGTAGCCACGGTCAGTGCGCCGGTGACGCCACTGACCCGGGCCCTGACCCGCTTCGGTCATCAGCTGGCGCTGGTGATTGTTGTGGTAAGCGGCATCGCGCTGGCCTGGGGGACTGCCGTCATGGGGCTGGCGCCGGACCAGTTGCTGCGTGTCGCCGTGGGGGTGGTGGTGGCGGCGATTCCGGAAGGGTTGCCGGCGGTGGTCACCATTACCCTGGCCATCGGCGTGCAGCGAATGGCCAGGAACCATGCGGTGATCCGCAAGCTGCCCGCGGTGGAAGTGCTCGGTTCGGTAACGGTGATCTGTTCGGACAAGACCGGCACCCTGACCCGCAACGAAATGACCACCCGCACCTTCGTCACCGCTGCCGGCCAGGTGCGGCTGGCCGGCGAAGGGTATGCGCCGGAAGGTCAGGTAGAGAGCGACAACCCGGCGGCGGCCGGGATCTTTGCCCGCGCTGCTCAGGTGGCCATGCTGTGTAACGATTCCCATCTCAATCAGCGCGATGGTCAGTGGGTGATGCAGGGCGATCCCACCGAGGGAGCCTTGTATGTGCTGGCCCGCAAGGCCGGACTGACGGAGGCATTTCGCCAGCAATGCCCGCGCAGGGATGAACTGCCCTTTGCGGCAGAGCGGCTTTATATGGCCACCCTCAATGAGGTGGGGGGGCAGCCTATGCTGTTGGTCAAGGGCGCGCCGGAACGCCTGCTGGCGCTGTGCGATCAGCAACAGAACGGCGATGGCAGCGAAGCATTGAATACAGACTACTGGCACCAGCAACTGGAACAGCTGGCTGGTGACGGCATGCGGGTGCTGGGACTGGCCTGCAAGGTCATGCCCTCGGTGGACCGGCCTATCGGCCATGCAGATCTGGAACAGGGGTTGGTGTTTCTGGGCATGACCGGCACCACGGATCCGCCCCGTCAGGAAGCCATCACCGCCGTGGCCCAGTGTCAGCAGGCCGGCATCCGCGTGAAGATGATTACCGGGGATAATCCCCGTACCGCATCGGTCATCGCTGCCCAGCTGGGGTTGCTCGGCCAGCGTGTGGTCACCGGCCAGGAATTGTCCGACCTGGATGATGGGCAGCTGGATCTGGTACTGGCCGAGGTGGATGTGTTTGCCCGCACTTCGCCGGCGGACAAACTGCGCCTGGTGGAACGGCTGCAGGCCGGTGGAGAGGTGGTGGCGATGACCGGTGACGGGGTCAATGATGCGCCGGCCCTGCAGCGCGCCGACATCGGCGTAGCCATGGGTGGCAAGGGGACCGATGCGGCCCGGGATGCCTCTGCCATGGTGCTCACCGACGATAACTTTGCCACCATCGCGGCGGCGGTACGGGAAGGGCGCACCGTCTACGACAACATCGTCAAGGCTCTGTTGTTTCTGTTGCCCACCGGTCTCATCGAAGCCTCGGTGTTACTGGTGGCGGTGGTGTTGGGAACGCCACTGCCGATAACCCCGGTGCAGATTCTCTGGGTGAACATGATCACGGCGGTAACCCTGGCCCTGGCGCTGGGCTTCGAGCATGGCGAACAGGACCTGATGCAACGACCGCCTCGACCACCAGGGCAGGGGCTGGTGTCGCCGTTGTTATTGGGGCGTTTGCTGTGGGTGGGCGCGTTGGGTACCGCGCTGGTGTTCTGGCAGTTCAGTCGTTTCGCCGACACCGATCTGGATCTGGCCCGTAATGTGGCGGTGCTGACCCTGGTGTGGATCGAGATTACCTACCTGTTTGCCTGCCGCCGCCTGTCTGCCCCGGCCTGGTCACAGTTGTCCCTGACCGGGTTGTTGCCGGCAATGATCGCCGTGCTGGTGGTGTTGCTGCTGCAGTGGCTGTTCTTTGTGGTGCCGGTCATGCAAACCCTGTTCACCTCCCGCCCTCTGGGTCTGGCCTTCTGGGGACAGGCAGCGGCGGTGGCGCTGGTGTTGTTGCTGGCGGTGGAAACGGAAAAGTGGCTGCTCCGCCGCCGGCGCCCCCGGCAACATCAGCGCAGGGTGTCCGGGTCACCGACACCCTGATCCGCGGCCTTTTCATCCGCGCTCAGCCAGGGAATATCCGGTTGGCCCAGCAGCTCTGCCACCTGCTGCAAGACATGGGCCCAGGTGCAGTGGTTGGCGTAAAGCATGCCGAAGGTATCCAGGGTGCCGCCGCGATTGCGGTAGCCCAGGAAGCGGCTGCGCCCGCCGGTATCCAGGGGGCGCATTACCCCGCTGAATACTTCCGGGTGGCCGTGCACCAGGAACACCCGTTCGGCCACGGTGGGCAGCAGTGATGCCATGGTCGTTGGGGAATGCAGGGCCTGCGCCTCTTCCGGATCGCGGGGCGTGCGGAAGCGGCCGGGTTCCTGAATCACCGACAGGCAGTGGGCCACGCCATGTTGTGTCAGCCGCTGACTGGCCCGTTGCATTTCCACCAGTTGATAGGCGCCGATGGCCACCAGTTGCACCCGGGGCGATGGGTCCTGATGCAGACACAGGGCGCCCTGGTCTGTCAGATCCCGGGCCTGTGCTTCACTGAGTTGGGCGGGCTGCGGGTTTTTCGGTACTACCAGAACCGCGACTTGCCCTTGGCTGCGGTAGATCTTCAGCAGCGATTGTACTGCGCTGTGCGCATCCACCGGAAACAGAACCGGTGCCACGTCATGCATTTCCGCCAGCCAGGCTTCGCACAGGGTGGGGTCCTGGTGGGATTGTTCATTCTTGCCGTTTTCCCAGGTATGGGAGCTCAGCAGTATCGGCACGCTGACCCAGTGGGGCCCTCGGTTGGCATGGCGGAGTTGGCGTGAGAACAGGATTTCCTGGCGCATGGCACCGAGCATTTTCACCGCGAAGGCCTCATAGCTGGCTACCAGATTGAGTCCCTGCTTGTTGGCCAGGGCGGCGCACACCACGGCCTCTTCATTGAGGGCGGTGATCACCGAACCATGCAGGGATTCGGCAATGCCTTGCTCCGGGTCGGTGACCCGGTGCTGTAACAGGTCCAGGGTTTCATTGAGCCGGTTGCTGCGCATCTCGTCCGGGTTGCCGACCCGCACCCGCAATGTCGGGTTCGCTTTCACCAGAGCCACAAAGGCCTGGTCAATGGCCGCCATGGGTGCGGCGGGTAATGCCTGGCCGCTAAGGTCGGGTAACTGCAAGGGCGAAACCGGTGCCGGTTCGGCCAGGGGGTGATCCCGCTCCAGTGGACGCTGGGTGTAACCGTGATTGTTCAGTTGTGCAATAGCTGCCTCAAGTTCATCCGGTGGTACAAAAAGCGAGGCGGCGCCATCGTTGAATTGCTGGCGGGTGTGCGCATCGGTGGCCGGGTTGTTGACCAGCGGCAGATTGTGGGCGGCATTGGTGCCGGCGCCGGGAAAGCCGAAGCCTTTTGTTGTTTCGGCAATGATATAGGGCAGGGGAGCCGGATAATCGGCTTGCTCCCTCAGGTTGTCCAGGCGATGTTCCGCTTCCAGCAAGGCCCAGGCAAAAGCGGCCGGGTCGCGACCGTCGATGGTGATCGGGTCGAAGCCGTTGAGGGTCAGGTGGCCGGCAAACCAGCCACTGCCTCCGGACTGGCTGAGGCTGGTGCGCTGGTCGATGCGGCGGCCGTTGGCAATCATCACCGGCAACAGATCGCCGCAGTCCCGGTTTCGCCACCAGCGTGGTGTCCAGTCACTGCCACGTTGCTCTTCGAAGGCGCCGTCACTGAGAAACGCTACCAGTGATTGTTCGGGTAATGGCATGTGGGCGTATTGCAGTTCCGCAAAACCCAGGTAACCCCCTTCCATGATGCCGCCGGCGGTGTGGGCGTTGACATGGCTGCCCAGCGGCGACTGCGGATAGCCGTCAGCCTTGACGCCGTAATGGTAAAAATCCTGCACAAAGCGGGCGAGCCCGGCCTCGTCGAGACGGTAGCGTTGCGCATGGGCCGGTGACAGATTGCCGGTGAGCAGATTCACCGCATCAATGGCGGCCACGCAATGTCCTTGCCCCATCAACCAGCTGCGGGTCTTGCCGCTCAGGCTGTTGGCCAGCAGATAGCCCACATAGGCTGGCACCATGTTCAGGGCGCCGCCGGTGTGGCCTTCCGGTGTTGGCTTGAAATCGTCGGCTATGAGCGGCTCACCATCCAGACGTGGGCGTTGCACATAGGTCATGTGCGCTACCAGCCACATGCCCATGCAGGTGAGACGATCTGCTGCGGCCAGCAGCGCCAGCCAGCGTTGACGCGTGTTGGCATCCCCGGCCTTATCCAGAAGGGCTGTCATCCGCGAGCGGGTGAGGTCGTTGTGTTGGATGACACCGTAACCGTTAGTCCATGTTTCCATGTCTTCGGGAAGGGAAGGGGCGTCTTGCATGATCATTGCTCTCCTTGGCCTGGCGGATCGACGGGTTTCATCATGGCTTAGGCGAGGATGGTGACGCCAGCCGGTGAAACGCCGATAGTATGACAGTAGTCAGTGACCCACTTGTTGATACGGAGCATGGGCGCAGCGATGGAATATGTGGCAACGGTATTGGGGGGCGTGGGCCTTTTTCTGCTGGGCATGTGGTTGATCACCGAAGGGTTGAAAGTAGCTGCCGGTGCGTCATTGGAACGGTTGCTGGCCAGCTGGACACGTAATCGCTTGCGCGGTCTGTTGTCCGGGACCTTGCTGACGGCGCTGGTACAGTCATCCAGTGCTATCACCGTGGCGGCACTGGGTTTCGTCAATACCGGCCTGCTGCGTTTCGAGCGGGCGGTGTGGGTGATTTTTGGCAGCAATCTTGGGACCACCCTGACCGCCTGGGTGGTAGCGCTGGTGGGGATCAAGTTCCAGATCAATGTGATCGCCCTGCCGTTGGTGGGTATCGGTGCCCTGATGCGGGTGTTCGCACCGGCCGATCGCTATCGCAACCTGGGCATGGCCCTGGCCGGATTCGGCGTGCTGTTTTTGGGTATCGAGGTATTGTCCAGTGGCTTCCAGCACTTGGGCGAGAGCTTCCCGTTACCCGATGCCGGCACACCGCTGGTGTGGCTGGTTCTGTTGGGGATTATCCTGACAACCCTGATGCAGTCATCCAGCGCTGCCGTGGCGTTGGTGCTAACCGCCCTGGCCGGCGGCTTGCTGGGTTTTCGCGAGGCAGCAGCGGTGGTGATCGGTGCCAATGTGGGCACCACCTCCACGGCTCTGTTGGCAACACTGGGGGCAACGGCCAATGCGCGGCGCCTGGCAGTGGCCCATGTGTTGTTCAATGTCTTTACCGGTGCCATGGCTCTGCTGTTGCTGGGCCCTTTGCTGGATTTGGTGGGACGTCTCGCCGGCCTGTGGCAACTGGATCAGGACCCGGCCGCCCAGCTGGCGTTGTTTCATACCTGTTTCAACCTGCTGGGGATTGTTCTGATGTGGCCACTGGAGCCACCCCTGAGTCGTTTCCTGTTGCGCCGTTTCCATGAACGCCAGAAGAGCGCCGTGCAGCTACAGTTTCTGGACAGAAACCTGGTGACATTACCGGATGCGGCGAGAGTGGCGCTGACGCAGGAAATGGAGCGCTTGCTGGCCCAGTACCCTGAGGCGCTGGTTACCTTGCCGGCCCCTGATTCGCGACGTCTGGAGCAAATCGCGGATCGCTCAAGATTGCATACCGGTGTGGGGGATTTCCTTGCCGATGTCGCTCGACAGCAACTGGTGGAAGCGCAGGTGACAGCCTTTCAGATGGGCTGGCGGTTGCAGGGCAATCTGGTGAACATGGATGAAACCCTGCAGCGGCTCAATGGTTTCGGATTGGCCATGCAACGTCATTCTGACTGGCCTGTGATTCAGGCGCTGTTGTCGAACTGGTTCGCCAGCGCGGGCAGATTGATGGAGCAGCAATGGCAGGGTGACGGTGTTGCATGGCCCCCGAACAGTCCTTTGCTTGGGCAATACGAAAGCGTCAAGAGTGCACTGTTGGCCAATGCCATGGCGGGCAAGATTTCCCGCCAATCTCTGGATCTGGCATTGCAGAGTCTCAGTCAGGGGCGCTGGCTGCTGGAGCAATGGCAGCGGGCGCTGGAATACTATCGGCAGCTGTCCGAACGTGATCAGACAGCTATCCCGACAGATGCAACAACGGCAACAGGGGAACAGGACGAAGACGACAATGCCACCGAATCGCGGTAAAGACAGCGGCGGCGGATGCTCGCTGCGGCAATGGCAAATGCTACCTTTGTTCCATGACTTCCCGGGATGCCTCGATGATGGCTTCCACTCGCCGGTTACGGGCACGGCCCTCTTCGCTTTCGTTGTCAGCAATCGGCTGGCTCTCGCCCATGCCGATGGTGCGAATGCGAGCAGAATCGATCTGGAAATGGCGGACAAGCACACGCTTGACCGCATCCGCACGGTCTTGTGAGAGCGACTGGTTGTAGGCTGTGCTGCCCACGCTGTCGGTATGTCCTTCCAGCATGAGCGGGCTGCCCGGGTATTCCACCATCACCGTGGCGATTTTTCCGATGTCAGCCAGGTAGCGCGCCGGGACTTCAGTGCTGTTGAAGGCAAACTCGATATCCAGGGTGATGTTGACCGATTCGGTCAGCATGATGGGGCAGCCTTCCGCATCCACTTTGGCACCACGGGGGGTATCCGGACACTTGTCCTTGCGGTCTTCTACGCCATCGCCGTCACTATCCTGCCAGGGGGCTGGCGCCGGTGGCGGTGCGGGTTTGGCAGCCGGGGCCGGGGGCTCCGGGTAGCGCTGGCCCAAACGGTAATTGAGGGCAATAAAAGGGTGTCGGTCGGTGAAGTTGTCGCCAGTGTCGACCAGATGACGGTAGCCAATATCCAGCATCAGGTGCTGGCCCAGCAGGCGTTGTACGCCGAGTTCTACCAGAACCATGTTTTCCTCGATCGGGTCCCGGGCATCTGTGGTCAGTTCGTGACGTGCATAGCCCAGCCCCAGGTAGGGGTGGATGGTGAACAGGTTGATACCGTTGCCATGCAGGCGGGTCTGGATACTTAACTGGCTGTGTTCCACTTCCTGTTCACTGTCGCGCAGGGTCCTGTCGGCCTGGCCGAATTGCAACTGGCTGGAGAGGTAGCGGTTGAAGCGACGCCCGACCTGAAAGCCCGGACGCCAGAAGTCTGGCAGCGGGCCGGTTCTGTCGTCATCCTGCTCAATCATGTAATAGCCCACTTCGCCTCCCACGTACCAGTAGGAGAGGGGCCATTGTTCGTGGTTGCCCATATCCGCCGACAGGGTGGCAGGAAACAGTGAGGCGGTCAGGAGCAGGCGCCGGAAGCAGGATTGCGTTTTCATTGTGGTATTGCTGCCATAAATTAGCTTTCAAAGGATGCTGGTGGGCTGTGAGGCGTTAATTGACCTCGAGAGTGACGGTCACCGTGTCACTGTATTCACCCGCAGGCCCCCATTGGTTGATGGGGATGCGTCCGTACACGGTGAGGGGAATACACAACGTCAGGCAACTGCCTGAGACGGTGGTCGTGCCTACGGTACCGTCTCCCAGAATCTGTGTGCGTTGCAGATCGGTGTACAGGTTGTAGTTGAGTGTGGCACCGGAACTGTGCATGAGCTGACGAGGGGTAAAGGTGCCGGAATTGCCCGTGTCGATGCTGATTTCGTAATTGACCGGCAGTGGGTTCAGCAGGTCCGGTGTGCAGCTGAACGAAATCTGGCCCTGGCCATCGGCGGGTGTAGTCTGCAAGGAGAAGACGGTATTGAAGTTGACCAGGGTGCTGCCGTCCGGGGTAATGAAGCTGCAAGAGGCGGCAAAGAGCGGCAGGGGTAGACTACTGGCGATAAGCACGAGTAGGAGGCGTAATCTGAACATGCGGGAACTCCTCGTCATGGCGCCATCACACAGTGTACCGGGGAAAGCGTAGGGGTGCGTTCACCCGTCGGGGGAATCGCCACGGTGATCTCACATTGACGTCCTCCGCTGTCGCTTACAGACAGTGTGACGGCTTCTTCGGTAGTTTTCACATAGACGAGGCCATCAAACCCGACAGGGTAGGGAGGAGCCTCAGGGGCATTGGCGTCTGTCACCGTCGCTGCCGCAGATAGCGGTTCGCTGACACCATTGGGGTTCACCATCACCACCGGCACTAGGGCATCGCGGTAGATCAGAAAATCCGGGGTAACGCGAACCAGGGACAGGTCTTTTGGTGCGGCATAAATTTTTTCGTTACCCAGGGTGGTGTTGTAGGGCAGATCACGGAGGTTGATGTGCAGCTCGCTTTCCTGGAAGGCGGGCAGGCCGACCAGCATGGACCGGCCTTTCTTGTCGGTGGGTATCGCATTGACGCGAACACCGGCAAGGTCGGGGCCAAGATCAACCAGCGCGAAGCCACCATTGGCGAAACGGGTGGGTTTGAAGAAATCTTTCGTCATGACCACTCCGCCGGCGACCCCGGCCCGATAACTGCGAATGCCGGCAGCATCCACGGCAGAGGCAAAGGCGCCATAGGCCGGCCGCTCCACCGATGCGGAAACCGCGGTCAGGTCGCCGCCCTGCAATCGGTGTCTTACCTGTACGCTGGGATATCCCGCCTTGCCCAGTACCCTCAGCCGGGCATCCACCACCGCCTCTTCGTCGCGGGCCTTGCTGGCTTCCAGGCTGCCACGGGTTCTTGGCCTGCTCGATAGCGGCATCTCAAACGAGGCCAGGGTCAGGCCATCACGGTTGGGTTTCAGTTGTTCGGTATGGGAAAGACGGACACGCAGTTGCCGTCGAACGTGGAAGTAGATGCCGGTGGTCAGCGCCGTGCG
This sequence comes from Alcanivorax sp., assembly GCF_014762765.1. Lineage (GTDB taxonomy): Bacteria > Pseudomonadota > Gammaproteobacteria > Pseudomonadales > Alcanivoracaceae > Alcanivorax. The sequence continues at coordinate 8,996 of NZ_JABURH010000210.1, read as the reverse complement.
TAATGGGGCGTTGTCCGGATCCTGATACTGGAAACCGAAACGCAGCCCCACGCCCTGCCAGGGCTGACCGGCAATACTGCCGACCCATTGCTGAAAACCGTCGGTATCCTCGGGCGTAGTGTCCAGCGAAGGCGTAAAGCCATTTTGTTGCTGTTCATAGGAGAGTGCATAGCTGTAGCCACGGTACTGATTGCTGAGCGTGGCGGCAGCTGCCCAGGGTTGGTCCGCATCGGGCAGGTCCCGGGAGGTGGCAAGATGGGTCTGCAAGGCGCCTACATTGGGGATGGTGGTTTGTGCAAAGATGCCGCCATTGACGTGCTGCTCCGAAGCCGCGGCAGCGCCGACCCCCAGGGTCAGCCAACGGCTCATCCCCCGACGGTAACTGAAGGTGGACACCAATTGGTCATAATCATTGCTGAATCCCTCACGTTGCAGACCCGCCGAGATCTCGAAATCATCAAAGCCCTGTCTTAGCTGGCCCACGGTGAAGTAGGAGGGAATCTCCAGCGTGCTGATGGTGCCATCTGCTTCCCGTACGGTGAGGCTCTGGATGGTATTGCTGAACAGGGGCTGGTTGATCACATCCACGGGACCGGGAGGCACCTGGTATCCGCTGCCGAAGTAGGCATTGCCGATGACTTCCGGTTGATCCAGCCCGCGCTGGGCGAGCAGCAATTGCGCCTGGGTATCGACGATAGCCTGGAAATCCACCACTGGCCCGGTGACCAGCTCGGGACGGGTAGCGTAATTGCGGGTGATCTGGAAACCGGCAACGGCAGTACCGGTACGCCAGGGCGTGCGACCGGCAAAGGCATCACCGATGCGAAAGGTGGTGGTTTCTTCCGGGCTGTCGAATTTCCAATAGGTAGCAATGCGTTGAGTGACGGTGTCATCGTCGATGAGATAACCGGAATGCTGGCTTTGCAGCACCCCCCAGTCGCCGAATACGCCGAGGCCGAGAAAACCGTTATAGGCGGTATCGGTATTTTCCGTCTGGCTGGCAGTGAGGTTGTAATTCACAAAGCCGCCGGCCTGGGGTTCTCCCAGCCGGGCACGCGGGGTTTGCGCCGACATATCAATGCGGGTAGGGCAAAAGTTATCGGCCGCTACGCTCAGGGTTAGTGTTTGATTGCTGTCATCAATATGCAGTTCGACACCGCTTTGCTGATCCAGGCGTCGATAGGCACGCTGGTTAACGGTTGTCACCGGTGCGGATTCCAGACCACAGAGTCTTGCCTTGCGGAGGTCATCGATCTGCGCAAGCACGGCCCCGCAGTGGTCACGCAGAACAAAATGCTCTCCCAGATCGCGGCCATTGACCATCCATTTCAGCAATCGCATGGACGAGTCACTATTGGCAGCCGTTGTCTGCTGCGGATTCTCGCAATTCGGCTGCGAATCAGTGGAATCGGCAAATGCCGTCTGGAACCCAGCGACGCTGAAGCAAAAAAGTAGAGCAGGGCCCGTTGCTTTTAGAGGCCTTTTTTGTTTTCTGGCTCTCCCAGCCATACGGTCCCTCTTTCATCAAACCCCTGTTGCCGGTATCCGTAAATATCGGTGCGCAAGCGGAGCTGGGCGTTGGCCGGAGCATTGATTTGCCACTCCCGGGTCTGGTCGGCAAACACGTAGGGAAACCCTTCGATGGGCTGGGTGGACTGTGCCAGCAAATCCTCTTTTTTCAGGTCCTCACGGTCGGCCTTGCCTTGGAAGGCATCCAGGCCGATGACCCGGAAATTAGCACTACCCGCATTACTGACACGCACGGACCAGGTGCCGTTCTCATAGTGGGTATCAATGCGAGGCTCTGGTTTTATGCCGTTGGGGGACACGAACACCGGCAAGCCAATGCGGACAGCCATATTGGCACCACCCGCCTGCTTCGCCCGAGCGGCGGTATCCTGCAGATAAAGCCGGTAGGCCTTCTCGCGACCAGGCATGTCTTGCATGTGGCGCAGGCGAATCACCTGACGACCGCCGGGAGGCAGCATCAGAATCGGTGGCGAGACGAAGATGTCATTGCTGGGGGCAAGATTGTCCTGGTTCCCTTCCTGTTGCCATTGCATAACAGAGGTCTGCAGGGTCACGGTTCGCTGGCTGTTGTTCTCGATACTCAGTTGCGTGGTCTGGTTGTTATCGTCGAACTGCACCCGCAGGGGAGTAATGCGGAAACTGCCGGCTTGTACGGGACAAGCCAGCAGTAGTGACAAAAGAAAAACAAACAGGCGCGGGCAAGACTCCAGGTGAAACCTGGCTCTGTCTGCGGGCATTGCTGACTCCTCAGAATTCCACTGTGGCAGTCAGGACGTCCGTATAGTTGCCGGCCAC
>NZ_JABURH010000210.1:0-6306 GCF_014762765.1 Alcanivorax sp. | reverse complement strand
GCCTGTGCTGTCAGGGGATCCAGAATGGCGGCAAGCGCGGTGTTCAATGCGCCGATGGGGGTATTCAGCGTCAGCGTATCGTCATTGCCTGCGCCGCCATCAGCACCGGCATTCGGGTGCGCATCGTTACCGGTAACGGCATTGCCGGTAGCGGTATTAGCGGTGATCACGTTGTTCACACCCCCGGAAGGGATCGGTGCGGACAGCACGCCAAAGTCCGTGCCAATGGCCGCCACGTCACAGGCATCCGCCAGGGTCACGATGTTGGTCATGGTATTGGTAACTGCGGCGGCGTTCATGGAGGCGGCCACCAGAATGGAGCCAACGCTGGCTAACCGGATATGTTTTTTCATCAGTACAAGCTCCTTGCTGGTGGTTTCCCTGCGCGCATGGTAGTCAGCAGGATCGTTGTAGTTTGTTGATCTGCCGGTACTTTCCGATAGCGCAATACACGAAAAATAGTGAACTACTTCACAAAGAGCATACGTCCATTGGTGTATAGAAAAAAAGTTAAAGATTGTTTGTTTGGTATGAATGGTGTTCGCCTGGTGTTTTTGCGTGCCCGCTGATGAATAATTGAAGCAGGGGAGGGCGCTTAACCAGTGCAGGTCAGCATCATAAAAACGGGCCCGCCATCTCGCGATGGCGGGCCCGTGCTCCCTGGTCCTGAGGGAGGTAACCGATCAGGACTGCGGTGTGCGAATCACCAGCAGTCGTTCTTCTGTCATGTCGTTGATGGCCCAGCGGATGCCTTCGCGGCCCAGGCCGGAATCCTTCACGCCGCCGTAGGGCATGTTGTCCACTCGCCAGCTGGGCACGTCGCCGATTACCACGCCGCCCACTTCCAGCTCATCCCAGGCTTTCTGGGCCTTGTACAGGTCGCGGGTGAAGATGCCCGCCTGCAGGCCGAACTTGGAATCGTTGACGGTGTTCAGGGCGTCGTCGAAATCACTGAAACGGCTGATCACGGCCACCGGGCCAAAGGCTTCCTCTTCCACGATGTTGGTGCCCTTGGGGGCATTCTCCAGCAGGGTGGCTTCCAGCATGGCGCCGTTGCGCTTGCCGCCCACCAGCAGGGTGGCACCGGCATCCACGGCTTCGTTGATCCAGTTTTCCAGGCGGGTGGCTTCGCCTTCGGAGATCACCGGGCCGATAAAGGTGTCTTCGTCTTTCGGATCGCCCATTTTCAGGGCGGCGGTTTTTTCCACCAGTCGGGTTTTCAGTTCGTCGTAGATGGCATCGTGAATCAGGATGCGCTGGACGCCGATGCAGCTCTGGCCGGACTGATAGAAAGCACCGAAGACAATACGTTCCACGGCATCGTTCAGGTCCGCATCTTCATCGACGATCACGGCGGCATTGCCGCCCAGTTCCAGGATCACCGGTTTTTTGCCGGCACGGGCTTTCAGGTCCCAGCCAACATCCGGGCTGCCGGTAAAGCTGAGCAGCTTGAAACGCTCGTCGGTGGTGAACAGGTCGGCGCCTTCGCGATGACAGGGCAAAATGGAAAACGCGCCCTTGGGCAGATCGGTTTCCGCCAGCACTTCCCCGATGATGATGGCGCCGATGGGGGTGCGGCTGGCCGGTTTCAGCACAAAGGGACAACCGGCGGCGATGGCCGGGGCGACCTTGTGTGCAGCCAGGTTCAACGGGAAATTGAACGGGGAAATAAAGGAGCACGGGCCGATGGGCACGCGTTTGACCATGCCCCGGTAGCCCTTGGCCCGGGCGGAGATTTCCAGGTTGGGCATCTCGCCATCGATGCGCACGGCTTCTTCGGCGGCCACCCGGAAGGTGTCGATCAGTCGACCCACTTCGCCGCGGGCATCCTTGATCGGTTTGCCCGCTTCGATACACAGGGCCAGGGCCAGTTCGTCGTAGCGCTCTTCGAAGCGTTTCACGCAGTGGTAGAGGATCGCCTGGCGCTCGTAGGGGGCCAGTTTTGCCATGGCGCCGGCGGCCTTGTCGGCGGCGTCGATGGCTTTATCAATGGTGGCCGCATCGGCCATGGCCACCCGGGTGGCCACTTCACCGCTGTACTTGTCGGTGACATCCAGATCCTGGTTGGCGAAGACCGCTTCGTTGGCCAGGTAGTAGGGGTAGGCGTCTTTTAGCATGTCGGTTCCTTAAGGCGTTTCAGTGGGCCATGAGGTTGTCGCTGGCTAAGTACTCTCAGGGAGTCACGGATTGGTGCCTCGACCCTTCGCGATGCAAGCATCGCTTCCCACAGGATTCTGATTTTTGTGGGAAGTCATGCTCGCATGACGAAAGACGTGGCACCGGTCATCACAACTTGCTGCTCAACTCGCGGATTTCCTGGTTGAGAATCCGGTTGTTGTCCGCGTAGTTCACCCGGCAGTCGATCACATGAACGCCGCCGGTCTGGTAGCACTCTTCCACCAACGGGGCCAGGCCGGCAGTGGATTCCACCCGGTGGCCATAGGCGCCATAGGAGCGGGCATAGTCGACGAAATCCGGGTTGCCGAAATCCAGGCCGAAGTCCTGAAAATCCATGTCGCTCTGTTTCCACTTGATCATGCCGTAGCCATCATCGCGCAGAATCAGTACCACCAGATCCAGCTTCAGGCGCACTGCGGTTTCCAGTTCCTGGCTGTTCATCATGAAGCCGCCGTCACCGACGATGGCCATAACGCGGCGGTCCGGGTACACCATCTTGGCGGCCATGCCGGAGGGCAGGCCGGCGCCCATGGTGGCCAGGGCGTTATCCAGCAGCACGGTGTTGGGTTTGGTGGCCGGGTAGTTGCGGGCAAACCAGATCTTGTACATGCCGTTATCCAGGGTGAGGATGCCATCCTCCGGCATGATCTTGCGGAGCTCGTCCACCAGCCGTTGCGGGCGAATCGGGAAGCTGTCGTCCACGATGCCTTCGCGGATGTGTTTCTGCAGCGCATCACGAATGCGGTGGAAGTCGGAGAAGCTCCAGTGTTCCTGGGGATCCAGACGTTCCTTGAGCTGCCACAGGCTGTTGGCGATATCGCCCACCACTTCGATTTGCGGGAAATACACCGGGTCCACCTGGGCGGAATTGAAGTTGATGTGAACCACTTCGGCGCCACCGGGGCGCATGAAGAAGGGCGGCTTCTCCACCACGTCGTGGCCCACGTTGATGATCAGGTCGGCCTGGTCGATGGCTCGGTGTACAAAGTCGCCGTCGGACAGTGCGGTGTTGCCCAGGAAGTGTGGGCCGGTTTCGTCGACGACGCCTTTGCCCATCTGGGTGGTGATCACCGGAATGCCCAGCTTTTCCACGAACTGGCGCAGCATCTTGCTGGTCAGCTTGCGGTTGGCGCCAGCGCCGGCCAGCAGCAGCGGTTTGCGGGCGCCCTGGATGGCTTCGATGGCCTTGCAGATGGCTTTGTCTTCGGCAATCGGGCGACGGGTTGAGCTGGGCTCGGTCACCGGCATGGTGGAATGCTCACGGGCGATATCTTCCGGCAGTTCCAGGTGGGTAGCGCCGGGGCGCTCTTCCTGAGCCAGGCGGAAAGCCTCACGGATGCGCGTGGGAATGCTGTCGCCGCTGACTACCTGCTTGGTGAACTTGGTGAGCGGGCGCATCATGTCGACCACATCGATGATCTGGAACTGGCCCTGTTTGCTGGTCTTGATCGGCTTCTGGCCGGTGATCATGACCATGGGCATGGCGCCCAGCTGGGCGTAGGCGGCGGCGGTCACGAAGTTGGTGGCGCCGGGACCAAGAGTGGACATGCACACACCGGCCTTGCCGGTGAGTCGACCATAGGTGGATGCCATGAAGCCGGCGGCCTGCTCGTGGCGGGTAATCACCAGTTTGATTTTCGAGCCGCGCAGGGACTCCAGCAGGTCCAGGTTTTCTTCCCCGGGGATGGCGAAGACGTGTTCAACCCCTTCGGCTTCCAGGGCGCGAACGAACAAATCTGATGCTTTCATGGTGCGTTGTCTCCAGTTGATCCCGCTATTGGTTTTGGCTGCCAGCGGGAGTCCACGATGCGTGGCTGTCAAAATTCACCGCGGTTGATGCAAGGATGGTGCCGCATTTTCCTCATGCTGGTGCAGGAAAGTTGCTTTAAATTGGTGCGCCAGCTTTATGTCGGGCTTCACTATAGCGCGCCCTGGCCGGGAACAGGTATGGGGTAAACTGATCTGTTTCATTAACAAATGTGATATTCCCGCTTGAGCCCGCAGGCAGGTCACGGCAGAGTCTGCGCTAGCAGGCTGCCAAGGAGCGATCACTATGAAAAAAGTCTGGTTTATCGGGGCGGTGTCGTTAGTGGCGCTGTTGGCGGCGGGTGTGGCCGGAGTGCATCGCTGGTTCAATCCGCCACCGCCCCCGGTGCAGCTGTTCACCAACGGTACCATCCTGACCATGGATCGGGGCAATCCCCAGGTGGATGCCATGCTGGTCAAGCGCGGCGAGATCGTGGCCCTGGGTGACAGCGATGCCCTGCGCGATCAGGTGAGCCGCGATGTGCGAGTGGTGGACCTGCAGGGCGGTGTGCTGATGCCCGGCTTTATCGAGGTCCACGGCCATTTCCCCGGTGAGGGGCTGTCGGCGGTGGCGGTGGATGCCAACAGTCCTCCCATTGGTGACCTGGACAGTATTGCCTCCTTGCTGGAACGTCTGCGTACCCTGGGTCAGCGGCGTCCGAGCGGGGCGTTGATGGCCTACGGGTTCGACGATACCACGGTGAAAGATCAGCGTTATCCCACCCGGGCAGAACTGGATACGGTTAGCGAAACCCGACCGATCATGGTGATGCATATCTCCGGCCATCTGGGGGTGGTGAATTCGGCTGCCCTGAAAGCCATGTCCATCAGCGAGAACGTACAGGACCCACCCGGTGGCTATTATGGTCGCGACGGCGACGGCCGCCTCAATGGCCTGCTGGCGGAGACGGCCTTCAATCCGGTGCGAGCCAACATCATGAAGTTGTCGGCTATGGACGGCTACCGGGTCATGCGACGGGCTTCGCGGCTGTACCTGTCACGGGGGGTGACTTTTGCCCAAAACGGCCTGGCTGACACCACCACCATCAAGGCGCTGGTGCCGGCGTTGCGATTCGGGCTGATTCCGCTGCGGTTGAGTGTCTGGCCGGATGCAGCTGCCGAGCAGGCTAGAAAGAATGGTCAATGGGCCTTGCCGGAGGGTGAGCGGGTGCATCTGGGGCCGGTGAAGCTGGTCAGCGATGGCTCCCTGCAGGGCTATACCGGTTTTCTCAATGACCCTTATTTTACCGTGCCAGAAGATCATCCGGCGGAATATCTGGGCTTTCCCAACCAGTCGCCGCAGCAACTCGCCAGGCAGGTAGTGCAGTTCCACTGTGCCGGTCGGCAGACCGCGATCCATGCCAATGGCGATGCGGCCATTACCATGAGTCTGGACGCGGTAGCGCAAGCGCGTCAGCAGTGCCCGGAAGTGACAGTGCAACCAGTGCTGATCCATGCACAGATGGCCGCTCGGGATCAATTGGCACGCATGCAGGCGCTGGATGTGATTCCGTCGTTCTTCAACAACCATGTGTTCTACTGGGGCGATCGTCATCGGGATATTTTCCTGGGGCCGGAGCGGGCTTCCCGAATCAGCCCGCTGGCGGAAGCCGCCGAGCAGGGGCTGCGTTTTACCCTGCACGCGGACTCACCGGTGGTGCCGTTTCAACCGTTGCAGCTGGTCTGGAATGCGGTCGAGCGGCGCACCGCCTCCGGCGACTTGCTGGGGCCGCAGCAGGCGATTTCCGTGGAACGGGCCCTGCAGGCGGTGACCGTGGATGCCGCCAGGCAGTTGGGTGTGGACGATCGGGTCGGGCAATTGCGTACCGGCATGCGCGCGGACCTGGTCTGGCTGGATCGGGATCCGCGGGAATTTATCGGTGACTGGTCGTCTATCCAGGTGCGAGGGACCTGGGTGGATGGGGTACGCCGTTATCCGGAAAGGATCGCGGAGTAGGCTCATGGGGGCCATCGATGCGGCCCCTGTCACTTCATGATAGGTGGAGTTAGTGCCAGGTCCCTTCCAGGTTCTCGCACTGCTCCAGGAATTCCTCGGCGCTCATTTCAACCGTGTACGGGTCCAGGTGTGAGGCCACCTGTTCCTTTAGCTGCCCGACTACTTTGGACATGACTGTCAGGGTTTCTTCTACCTGCTCAATCGTTTCCAACAGGTCTTCGGCTTCTTGCTGGTAATCATCTCTGTCGTCGTAATCGCTCATGCGAAGCCTCCTGCAGTTAAGGTGAGCCTGTTTGTTGTGCCTTGCCCAGGCTCCACTCCATGTTGCCAACGATGCCGACACAAAACAAACGGGAAATACCCGG
>NZ_JABURH010000038.1 GCF_014762765.1 Alcanivorax sp. | reverse complement strand
TCTGCGCTCTCACCAACGACGACGAAGCCAACATCATGGCCTCACTGCTGGCCAAACGGCTGGGGGCGCGCAAGGTGATGACGCTGATTTCCAACCCGGCCTATGTGGATCTGGTGCAGGGCCACGATATCGACATCGCCATCTCGCCCCAGCAATCCACCATCGGCAGCCTGCTCAGCCATGTGCGCCGCGGCGATGTGGTCAACGTCTACTCCCTGCGCCGTGGCGCGGCGGAAGCCATCGAGGCGATTGCCCACGGGGACAGCAAATCCTCGAAAGTGGTGGGCCGGGCCATCGAGGATATCGACCTGCCGGAAGGCACCACCATCGGCGCCATCGTGCGCGGCGAAAAGGTGCTGATTGCCCACGATGACGTGGTCATCGAACCGGACGACCACGTGATCCTGTTCCTGATCGACAAACGCCGCACCCGGGACGTGGAAAAACTGTTCCAGGTCGGGTTTACCTTCTTCTGACGGCCGAGGCCAAGCCAGCGCATGCACTTTGCACTGATCTCGAAAATTCTCGGCCTGCTACTGGTGGTGTTCAGCTTCACCATGATGCCGCCTGTCGCCGTGTCCTACTGGTATCAGGAAGGCAGCGAAGGCCCCTTCCTGGTGTCTTTCGTGATCACCCTGCTACTGGGTCTGGCCCTGTGGCTGCCCTTCTTCAAGCACAAGGAAGAGCTGCAGACCCGCGACGGCTTTCTGGTAGTGACCTTGTTCTGGTCGGTACTGGGCGTTATCGGGGCGTTACCGCTCTACATCAGCAACGATGTGCCGGTGGGCTTTACCGATGCGGTATTCGAGTCCGTCTCCGGGCTGACCACCACCGGCGCGACCATTCTTTCCGGCATCGACTTCCTGCCCAAATCCATTCTCTTCTACCGCCAGCAGCTGCAATGGCTCGGAGGCATGGGCGTGGTGGTACTGGCGGTAGCGATCCTCCCCATGCTAGGTGTGGGCGGCATGCAGTTGTACAAGGCGGAAATTCCCGGCCCCATGAAGGATGCCAAGCTCACGCCTCGCATCGCCGAAACCGCCAAGGCCCTGTGGCTACTCTATCTGTTTATCACCGTCGCCTGTGCCGTGCTTTACTGGGCCGCGGGGATGACCATTTTCGATGCCATCTGTCACAGCTTCAGCACCGTGGCCACCGGCGGCTTTTCCACCCACGACGCCTCCATGGCCTACTGGGACAACCCCTGGATCGACTGGACCGCCACCCTGTTCATTCTTATCGGCGGTCTCAACTTTGCGCTGCACTTTGCAGTCTGGCGGGGTCGCTCATTGATAGCCTACATCCGCGACCCGGAATTCCGCTTTTTCATGACCCTGTTCCTGCTTTATACCGGGCTGATTACCGTGGGCCTGCTCGCTTTCAAGGTAGATGTCACTGCCGATGATGCACTGCGCCACTCCGCTTTTCAGGTAGCGTCGTTCAGCACGGGGACCGGGCTCACCAGTACCAACGCCGCCGCCTGGCCGGGCTTTATCCCCTACCTGCTGATCTTCACCAGCTTCATCGGCGGCTGCGCCGGTTCCACCGGTGGCGGCATGAAGGCAGTGCGCGCCGCCCTGGTATTCCACCACAGCGTCCGCGAGCTGCGACGGCTGATTTATCCCAACGGTATGTTTGCCCTGCGCTTTGGCCGCCACTCAGTGCCGGATCGGGTATTACAGGCGGTCTGGGGCTTTGTCGGGGTTTATATCACCCTATCGGTCATCTTCACCCTGCTGTTCACCATGACCGGCATGGACCTGACCACTGCCGTCAGTGCCGTGGCCGCCAGCCTCAATAACCTGGGCGTCGGTATCGGCCAGGTCGGCGGCGGTTTTGCCAACATTACCGACAGTGCCAAGTGGATGATGACGGTACTGATGGTGGCCGGGCGGCTGGAAGTCTTTACCTTGCTGGTGTTGTTTACGCCCATGTTCTGGCGACAGTAAAAGGGCAGTTAATAGTTAACAATGAATAGTTAATAGTTGCGTGTGGGGAGCCCTGCCAACTGAAAGGCCGTGCCCGCGGCAACAGAACGGCACGAACCCACAACCCCTGCTGTAGGAATGGAGCGTAGCGGAGTAACGCACGAAGTGCGGCCCGAAGGGTGAGCGTGGCGAATACGCCGCTTGAGGCGCGAAGGGGTTAACAGAAGCGCCGCTATTCGCGATGCAAGCATCGCTTCCCACATTAGCCTCACAGACAGAAACCAAAAGCCCCGGGATTGCCGGGGCTTTTGGTTTGCGCTGACCGCAGTTTCACGGCGTCGCGCTACTGGTTCTTCTCAAGCAATCGGCAGAAATCGATCAGCAATTGCCGATTCTTGTCATTGAGTGCGCGGAAGTGACGCTGCAACTTTCCCATATCAGTTTCCCAGCCCGCAGGCGAAGGCTCACCCACCTGATTGGTCGATGCCGCATCCTCATATTCCCGGTATAAATCAGAGACGCGCGTGCCCAGAGACTTCGCCAAAGCATCCAGAAGGGCAACGGAAGGTTGCTGCATGCCACGCTCGACCCGTGACAGATTGCTGGGATCAGTACCGGCTCGATAAGCCACCTCTTCCAGTGTTTCTCCCATCCTGAGACGGTAACGCTTGAGTATCTCGCCGATTGTCATGGCTGGATTTTCCAAAGCTGCCGGCATTGACACCATGCAAATACGCACTTATCGTTTGCGTATTACGCAAATTCCCCAATAGTCGCTACTCAGCTAAGGAAAGCACGTCACGAATCAAGATGGCGGCAAGGCAGGCAGGATGCTTAAAAAATGGCTTGGCAAAAAAAATACATTATCAACGCCCCAGTCCATCCACAGGCAAGAACTCAACGCCCTGGATCTGGAACGTTACCGGGTGATCTATGCCTATAGCTGCTCCTCGGAGATTTCCATGCTGATCTGGCGCAGCCATGAGCTTTGCCATTCCCGCATATTAAGCGCCAGCCCGTTCTCTCCCCAGGAAGGAGAACTGTTCATCGTGGTGCCGAACCTCCATGAAAGCAGCCTGCAGCCACTGCTGCGGCAACTTGCCACGCTCGACCCACTGGGCGAACAACGGCTGTGTGTCCCTCTGAAAATCACACCCCTGAAAACCCTTCACCAACGCTGGCTGGAATTACGCAACAAGACCTGTGGTTACTAAGGGGCCTCTAGCGTGCAAGGTGCGCATCATACCGACCAAACAAAAAGCCCCGGCAGAGCCGGGGCTTTTTTGTTCTCGCTGTTAACTATTAATTATTAACTGTTAACTGCTCTTACGCGATGTTGTTCACCCGCTTGGACTCACGGAAAAGCTGGTCCAGCTCGCCTTCATAGTAGGCTTCTACCCGCGGGTTCATCACTTTCTTCCACAGCGGCGGGATCATTGCCAGCACAAACATGGTGGCATAACCTGCCGGCAGCTGCGGGCTCTCGTCATAGTGACGCAGCACCTGGTAACGACGCTTGGCATAGGCATGGTGATCACTGTGGCGCTGCAGCTGGAACAGGGCCAGGTTGGTCAGCAGGTAGTTGGAGTTCCAGCTGTGGGCCGGCGTCACCCGCTCGAAGCGGCCTTTCTCGTTCACACGACGGTGCAGGCCGTAGTGCTCAATGTAGTTGATGATTTCCAGCGCCAGGGCAGCGAAGAAGCTCTGACCCAGGAAGAACACCACACCCTGCCAACCCCAAAGCAGCCCGAAGGTCACCGCGAACAAGGCAGAGATGCTATACCACCAGATCAGTTCGTTATGGACACTGATGTTCTTCTTGCCTTTACGCTCCAGGTATTTCTTTTCCAGTACCCAGGCATTCTTGAAGTTGCGCACAAACGCCTTGGGCAGAAAATCATACAGGCTCTGGTTGTAACGGCTGGAAGAGGCGTCGTCCGGGGTGGACACATGAACATGGTGACCACGTACGTGCTCTACCTTGAAACCGGCATAGGTCACCGTAGCCAACAGCAGGCCACCCATCCAGTTTTCTACCTTGGGATCCTTGTGGATCAGTTCGTGGCCCAGGTTGATGGCGATGATGCCACCCACGGTACCGATGGACACGATCCAGCCCAGCTTGCCGAGCAGACCGTAATCATTGGTCATGAAGACATGGCCGGCATAGAAAAGTACCGCGATCCACACAAAACCCATGGCGATGGCGGACACCCGATAGAAAATTTCCTCACTCATGGTCGGCACCTGAACTTCCTCGTTCGGGTTGCTCGGGTCCTTGCCGACCAGGTAATCCAGCACCGGAATAATGCCGAAGATGAAGATGTAGAGGAACCAGGCCCAAAAATCCTGGGTACCGCTCTCCACACCCACATAGGCAGAAAACGGTACGAGCGGCACCATCAGAGCCCAGAAGCTCAGATAGCCGTATTTTTTCATTTTTAGCATGGTGTCCGGATTCATATTCTCGAACATGGCTCATACCTCGCTAGTTCAAGCCAAAAGTAACAGTCTTCAATGTGATGGTCAGGTTATCCATGATTTCTTGAATTGTCAAACAACTCAATTAGTGCCATAGTATCGGCCTCGGAGGATAATTCGCACCGAAGCCGAAAAGGACCTTTGTCATGTCGTTGAAAGCCGTCAGCCTGAGCGAGCAGATTGCCCAGCACCTGGCCGAGCAGATCATCACCGGCACCCTGGCCCCCGGGGCTCGACTGCCGGAAAGTGAACTGGCCAAGCAACTTGATGTGAGCACTAACTCACTTCGTGAGGCCTTTCGTGTGCTGGAAAAGCAGCATCTGATCGAGCTGCAGCCGCGCAAGGGCGCGCGGGTGTGCGAAGTCACCGATGAGCAAGTTCACGACCTGTATGACTTCCTGTTCATGCTGCTGTCACGGCTGGCCGGCCAGGCCGCCAGCAATTGGATGCCCGGCCAGATTGAAGACATGGTGGAAATGCTGCCGCAACTGGAGCAGCACTATCAGGGCAACGATCTGTCCGCCGCCCATCAGCTGGCCTTCCACTTTGTGGAAATCGCCACCGAGCGGTTCGCCAACAATCGCTACCTGGCCACCGACATCATCGACCTGATCCCACTGCTCAAGCGCTACACCTTTATTGCCTTGCAGGAAGACACCTCGGAATTCGACGTTTCCCTGCAACTGTTCAAGCGCCTGCTGATCAATGTGGTTGGCCGCAAAACCGCAGAAGCGGAAGCCGACATCCGCGAATACGGCGAAAATCAGTGCCAGATCGTCCTGCGTGCCATCGCCAAACGCCGTAATGCGGCGTAGAAGCAGCTGCAAGCTGCAAGCTGCAAGCTGCAAGCTGCAAGCAAGAGGCTCTCACCCTG
>NZ_JABURH010000013.1 GCF_014762765.1 Alcanivorax sp. | reverse complement strand
ACCTGGATTTCCACATGGCGTGGCTGCATCACGGCGCGCTCCAGGATCAGCTCGTCGCTGCCGAAGGCACTTTTGGCTTCCTGGCGGGCGCTTTTCAGCTGGGCGGGAATCTCGCTGGCATCGGTGACCACGCGCATGCCGCGGCCGCCACCACCGGCACTCGCCTTGATCATCAGCGGCAGGCCGATGCGTTCTGCTTCCTTCAGCAGAGTGGCGTCGCTCTGGTCTTCGCCTTCGTAGCCGGGAATGCAGGGCACGCCGGCTTCGATCATGGCGATCTTGGACAGGCGCTTGGAGCCCATCAGGTGAATGGCATCTTCATCGGGGCCGATAAAGGTGATGCCGGCATCCTTGCAGGCCTTGGAAAACCCGGCATTTTCCGACAGGAAGCCATAGCCCGGGTGCACTGCGTCGGCGCCGGTCTTGCGACAGGCATCCAGCAGGGCATCCACGTTCAGGTAGGAGGCGCTGGCCAGTGCTGGGCCTACACAGACGGCTTCATCCGCCAGTTGCACGTGACGGGCACCGGCATCCGGTTCCGAGTAGACCGCCACGGTCCGGTAGCCCAGGGACTGGGCGGTGGCGATGACCCGGCAAGCAATCTCGCCACGGTTGGCAATCAGGATTTTTTCAAAGCTCATTGTGGTTCCTTGGTTGAGTTGCAAGTTTCAAGTTGAAAGTTGCAACGCGAATAAGGTGCGCTGCCACACGATCTGGTCTTGAGCCGCGCCGCAATGGTTGTGCGCGGCTAAGACGATGTTGTCTTTCTCTAATCTTGGGCGCGCTTTGCAACTTGAAACTTGCCTCTTGCAACTCTTTTATTGATTCCATTTCGCCGGGCGTTTTTGTACGAACGCCATGGTGCCTTCCTGGCCTTCTTCGCTGTTCACGGCGGCGGCGAAATCCTTTGCCGCCTGGTCCAGCAGGGCCTCCATGGGTTCATGGCCCACGTTCAGCACCAGTTGTTTGGTCACCCGGTTGGCATGGGGCGCGCATTTGCGAACCGCTTTCAGGTTGTCTTCCAGCAGGGCGTCCAGGCTGTCCGCATCGGCGGCCACTTCATGGACGATACCCAGCCGCCGGGCTTCTTCGCCCTGGAAGCGGATGCCGGTGAGGGCCAGCCGCCGGGCCTGGGTCAGGCCGATGCGCTCCACCACAAAGGGGGCGATCTGGGCGGGAATCACGCCGAGGCCGGTTTCCGGCAGGCCGAAAGTGGCGCCGGTGTGGGCAAGCGCCACATCGGAAATGCAGGCCAGACCAAAGCCGCCCCCCAAGACAGCACCCTCCAGCACGGTAATCAGCACCTGGGGCTGGTGGTTGGCGGCGGTGATCATTTCCCCGAAACGGCGATTGAGTTTCTGGAAGGCGTCACTGTCGCCGCTGGCGGCCTGCTGGCGGGCACCGGCCATATCCTTGATGTCGCCGCCGGCACAGAAGTGACCACCGGCACCGCGCAGTACGATGGCGCGGACATCGGCATCATCCTTCACCGCTTCGAACACGGCCATCAGCTCGTTGACCATGGTCAGGCTCATGGCGTTACGGCTGTCGGGGCGGTTCAGGGTGATGTGCAGAACCGGGCCGTCCTGGTTCAGCGTTATCGTTTCGGTTTGTGGTAGCGTCATGACTTTTCTCGCTTGAATGACCAGTCGCAAGTTTCAAGTTGAAAGTCGCAACGCGAATAAGATGCGCGTGCCACACGATCTAGGCTTTAGCCGCGCCGCAATGATTGTGTGCGGGCAAGACGATGCAGTTTTCTTTAGCCTTGTCCGCGCTTTGCAACTTGAAACTTGTTTCTTGCAACTCTTATCGTTTCTTGCCCGGCAGGATATCCATGGTCTTGCAGATAATGCCCAGCATGATTTCGTCGGCGCCGCCACCGATGGAGCCGAGGCGACCATCCCGGTAAAGCTGACCGGCCGGGTTGTCCCACATGAAACCGTTGCCGCCCCAGTACTGCAGGCAGCTGTCAGCCACTTCCCGGCTGAGGCGGCCCACTTTCAGCTTGGCCATGGAGGCCAGTTGCAGCACATCCTTGCCGTTGATGTACATCTCGCAGGCCCGGTAGGTGAGGGCGCGCAGGGACTCCACTTCGGTCTGCAGTTCGGCCAGGCGGAAGTGCACGGTCTGGTTGTCGATCAACGGCATGCCGAATACCTGACGATCCTTGGCATAGGCGATGGTTTCGTCGATCACGTGCTGCATGCCCATCAGGCTGTTGGCGGCGGCGAACAGGCGCTCTTCCTGGAACTGGATCATCTGCATCATGAAGCCCATGCCTTCCTGGCCGATCAGGTTGCGTTGGGGAACACGTACGTTGTCGAAGAACACCTGGGCGGTTTCCGAGGAGCGCATGCCCAGCTTGTGCAGGGGCTTGTCCACGGTGATGCCGCCGGCATCCTTGGGCACGATGATCAGTGACTTGTTCATGTGCGGTTTGCCCTCGGACGTCTGGGCAAGCAGGCAGAACCAGTCGGCGCTGGGCGAGTTGGTGATCCACATCTTGGTGCCGTTGATCACGTAGTCGTCGCCGTCCTTGGTGGCGGTGGTCTTGATGGCAGCCACATCGGAACCGGCATGGGGCTCGGACACGGCGATGGAGGCCACCATGTCACCGGCAATGGCCGGGGCCAGGTAATTCTGGCGCAGCTCGTCGGAGCCGAAACGGGCCAGGGCCGGGGTGGCCATATCGGTCTGTACCCCGGTGGAGAGGGGGACGCCGCCGCAGTGGGTGCGGCCCATTTCCTCGGCCATGACCATGCCGTAGGAATAGTCCAGACCCATGCCGCCGAACTCTGCCGGCTTGGTGACCCCGAGCAGGCCCAGATCGCCCATCTTCTTGAACACCTCATGGATGGGGAAGCGACCGGCTTCTTCCCATTCCTTGACGTGGGGGTTCAGTTCTTTCTCGACAAAGTTGCGGACTGTGCGGCGCAGTTCTTCGTGTTCTTGAGTGAAAAGCATGGGAGCTCCCTGTCTTGTTCGATTGTTTGTTGAGTCGCAAGTTTCAAGTTGAAAGTTGCAACGCGGAGCAGCGTGGTGCGGCCCCTTACTGTTTTGACTCCGCGCAAGGACGCGGGCATGGCATTGATGTTTGGCAAGGCATTTCTCGCGCCTTGAAACTCGTCTCTTGCAACTTGTAACTGCGTTAAAGCCTTGCCACCCCAAACGCATTCGGGTGCAGCTCGCGGTGTTGGGCATCGGCGCAAATGTCCAGGGCATAGGCCACCACACGGCGTGTGTCGCGGGGGTCAATGATGCCGTCGTCCCACAGCCGGGCCGTGCCGTAGAGGGCGGTGGACTGGCTGTCGAGTTTCTGGGCGGTGGTCTGCTGAAGCATGTCGAGTACCTTCTCGTCAGGCTCAATGCCGTTGGCGCGCTGCTTGGCCTCGGCCACGATGCGCAGCACCATGCCTGCCTGTTGGCCACCCATCACGGCAACCCTGGAGTTGGGCCAGGCAAAGATGAAGCGCGGGTCCAGGCCGCGGCCGCACATGGCATAGTTGCCGGCCCCGTAGGAGCCACCGACCACGATGGAAATCTTCGGCACTCGAGCGTTGGCCACGGCCTGCAGCATTTTCGAGCCGTGCTTGATGACACCGTTTTGTTCCGCATCAGTGCCCACCATGAAGCCGGTGGTGTTGTGAAGGAACAGTAATGGTCGGCGTGTCTGGTCGCAGAGCTGGATGAACTGGGCGGCCTTGGCAGCGCCTCGCGGGGTGATCGGACCATTGTTGCCGATGATGCCCACGGGCTTGCCTTCGATGGTGCTCCAGCCGCACACGGTGGCGCTGTCCCAGTCGTTCTTGAAATCGAGAAAGTCTGAGCCGTCGGCGATGCGGGCGATGATCTCGCGTACGTCGTAGGGTTTCTTGGCATCAGCGGGCACTACGCCGAGCAGCTCTTCAGCGTCATAGCGGGGTGGCTCGAAAGCGTTGCTGTCCGGTGCCGCCCGGCGCCAGCCCAGCAGCTTGACCAGGTCCCGGGCCTGACGGATGCCGTCGGCGTCGTTTTCTGCCAGGTATTCGGCGGTGCCTGCGGTACCACTGTGCATTTCCGCGCCACCCAGTTCCTCATCCGTGGCGATTTCGCCGGTGGCGGCTTTCAGCAAGGGCGGGCCGGCCAGGAACATCTTGGCGCGCTCGCGTACCACTACCACATAGTCGGACAGACCCGGCTGATAGGCGCCACCGGCGGTGGCATTGCCGTGTACCACGGTGATCTGCGGGATGCCGGCGGCGGACAACCGTGCCTGATTGGCAAAGGTGCGGGCGCCATCCACGAACACTTCTGCCGCGTAGTTCAGGTTGGCGCCGCCGGACTCCACCAGGCTGACCACGGGCAGCTTGTTCTCCATGGCGATGCGTTGCAGGCGCAGGGTCTTGTGCAGGCCGGAGGGGGAGATGGTGCCGCCCTTGATGGCGGAATTGGAGGCGGTCACCAGGCAACGGACACCGGACACATAGCCGATGCCGGCAATGGTGCTGCCGCCGGCTTCGGTGCCGTCCTTGTCGTCGTGCATCTTGTAACCGGCCAGGTTCATCAGGCTCAGGAACGGCGAGCCGGTGTCCAGCAGCCGGGAAATACGCTCGTGGGGCAGCAGCTGGCCGCGTTTCTCGAACTTGGCACGCTTGCTCTCGGCGGTATCCACCACGGCCTGCTCAATGGCGCGGAATTCTTCCACTGCCGCCAGCAGGGCCTCGCGGTTCTGCCGGTATTCCTCGCTGTTCGGGTCCAGTGCGGATTCAATGACTGACATTACAGGTCCTTGAAGACATCGGGGGTGGTGGCTCGGTGGAAGCCGTCAAACGGTTGGCTCTTGTCATGATCGGGCAGCGGGAAGATGGCCACGTTGCCCTGGCTGGCGGCGCCGTCGATGCGCAGGGTGTCACCGCTGATAAAGGCGGCAGCATCGCTGAGCAAAAAGCAGATGGCGCCGGACACTTCCGATTCGTTGCCCATGCGCTTGAGCGGTACGGCGGCGCGCAGGGTTTTCAGGGTCTGCTTGAAGCCTTCCGGATAGGTGTCCATGCCGCTGGACATGATCCAGCCCGGTGCCACGGCGTTGACGCGCACCCCGCAGCTGCCCCATTCGTAGGCGGCGGTCTGGGTGAAGTTGACCATGCCGGCCCGGGCGGCGCCGGAGTGACCCATGCCGGGCATGCCGCCCCACATGTCGGCGACAATGTTGACGATGGCGCCGCCATTACGGTTCATGCCCTGGGTGAATACTTCCCGGGCCATCAGGAAGCCGCCGGTGAGGTTGGTGCGCACCACGGTTTCCCAGCCTTTCTGGCTGATCAGCGCCAGAGGGGAAGGGAATTGGCCGCCAGCGTTATTGACCAGGCCGTGGACCACCTCGACGGCCTTGTAGATCTCGGCAACGGTGGCCTTGACCACTTCTTC
>NZ_JABURH010000024.1 GCF_014762765.1 Alcanivorax sp. | reverse complement strand
TTGTAGTCAATGACTCGCTTGATGGGTACAAGAACCTTCATAGGATCCTCGGAATGTTCCATTGGGTGACATGTAGAAGGAGGCGAATTGACGCCGTTGCCGGGTCCACCCCCGCGAAAGAGCCGCTATCTTGAACGCTCGGCCAAAGCAGGTCAATAGGCCGAAAATCTGTAAGCGAATGATTTTGCTGCAAATAGACTCTGCACGGTGTCCACTTTTCGTGACTTTACGGTCGGCCATTTCCTTGTAAATCAACCAGCTAGCAAGGGATAATCCGAACACCTGTTTGAAATGGTTGCAGTGGCCGCCCCACCGGATCAACACCCGGTAACAATGCAGCGGGCGTTGCGGCCAACCCAGGCAGTGGTGCGGTTTGGCCTATCTCTATATACTCCGCGCCACCCCAAGGCTGGCCCCAGGTGGCTGCTGAGAAAGGTTTTTCTGTGGCAGAGTGTTTCAGAACTCCTTTCTCAGTGGCTTCAGGGCCGAACACGCAATCGATAGCGAGGAGACAGGCTGTGGAACGCGAATCTATGGAAGTCGATGTAGTCATCGTCGGCGCCGGTCCTTCCGGTCTGGCAACCGCCTGCCGTCTGGGCCAGATCGCCCAGGAAACCGGTCAGGAAATCAGTGTGGTCGTGGTAGAGAAAGGCTCCGAAGTCGGCGCCCATATTCTCTCCGGTGCGGTGCTTGAGCCCCGTGCACTGAACGAGCTGTTCCCCAACTGGCAGGAAATGGGCGCCCCGGTGAACACCAAGGTCACCGGCGACGAGATCTACTACCTCACCGGCCCGGAAAAGGCACAGAAAGTGCCGAACCTGTTCGTACCCAAGACCATGCACAACGAAGGGAACTACATTATTTCCCTGGGTAACCTGTGCCGCTGGCTGGCAGAACAGGCAGAAGGTCTGGGCATCGAGGTCTTCCCCGGCTTTGCCGCCAGCGAAGTGCTGTACAACGACGATGGTTCCGTAAAGGGTATTGCCACCGGCGATTCCGGCATCGGCCACGACGGCGAAAAGAAGCCCAGCTATACCCCCGGCATGGAGCTTCACGCCAAGTACACCATCTTCTCAGAAGGTTGCCGTGGCCACCTGGGCAAACAGCTGCAGGAAAAATTCAACCTGCGCGAAGGCACCGACCCGCAGCACTACGGTATCGGCATCAAGGAACTGTGGGACATCGACCCGGCCAAGCACCAGGAAGGCCTGGTAGTACACACCGCCGGCTGGCCGCTCACCGAGTCCGGCTCCCCGGGTGGTGCGTTCCTGTACCACATCGAAAACAACCAGGTTGCCCTGGGTCTGATCACCGATCTGGCCTACTCCAACCCGCATGTATCTCCGTTCGACGAGATGCAGCGCTGGAAGACCAACCCGGAAATCAAGAAGCACCTGGAAGGCGGCAAGCGTGTCTCCTACGGCGCCCGTGCCATCTCCAAGGGTGGCCTGCAGTCCCTGCCGAAGATGACCTTCCCCGGTGGTCTGCTGGTTGGCTGTAACGCCGGCACCCTGAACTTTGCCAAGATCAAGGGCACCCACACCGCCATGAAGTCCGGCATGATTGCTGCGGAAATCCTGGCTGAAGCCCTGAAAGGCGGCCGTGGCAGCGACGAGCTGACCGAGTACAAGGACGCCTTCGACAAGAGCTGGGTCTACGAAGAACTGCACGCACAACGCAACTTCGGCCCGGCACAGCACAAGTTCGGCAACTTCATCGGTTCTGCCTTTGCCTTCGTGGACATCAACCTGTTCAACGGCAAACTGCCGATCACCATGCGTGACACCACCCCGGATCACGCCACGCTGAAGCCGGCAGATCAGAGCAAGAAGATCGACTACCCGAAACCGGACGGCAAGATCACCTTCGCCAAGCTGGACAGTGTCTTCCTGTCCAACACCAACCACGAAGAAGATCAGCCGTGTCACCTGACGCTGAAAGACCCGAATGTACCGCTGGAGGTGAACCTGCCCAAGTGGGACGAGCCGGCCCAGCGTTACTGCCCGGCGGGTGTGTACGAAGTGGTCGAGGACGAGAACACTGGCGACAAGCGTTTCCAGATCAACGCCCAGAACTGCGTGCACTGCAAGACCTGCGACATCAAGGACCCCACCCAGAACATCAACTGGGTGGCTCCGGAAGGTACCGGCGGCCCCAATTACCCGAACATGTAATTGGCCGCACGGCTTCCGTGTCGCACACAGAAAAGGCGCCTGAAAAGGCGCCTTTTTTGTTGTCTGACCAGTTGCCGGATATCTGAAGCATTCGCTTTGCAGGCAAAGCGCCAACGGTGGATTCCGGCAGGGAATCAGTTATTACCCCGTTGGAGCCTTGCTCACAAGACGAATCAGCCGCCTTGCTGTGCTTTCACATCCGTCGCAGACAAACACTCAGACCGGCTTTCTTTGCAGCCGTTGGGCCACCCGGGCCCGCTGCTGCGCACGGCTCTTGCGCAGACGATACCAGGCCAGACGGATGCGATAATCCAGGGCATCCATCAGCTCCAGGGGAGGCATGGCCGGCATGTGCAGATCCGGCTTGCGGGAGTGAATCCGCTTGGGGGCTTCCAGAGTTTGAGGGTCGTTGCGCTTCATGGTCTCCTCCCTGTTTGGGAACGTTGTGGAGTGGCTGGGCTGTGATTGGCCTCCATGATGCAATCGGGTTTACTATCAGTAAATCGAAAAGATCTTTACTCATCGTTCAATTTTTCTGAAAGGTGAAACATGCCCCCGGACAGCCCGCTTCAACCCCTCCTGGACACGGAAATCCTGCGCAGCTTCGTGGCTATCGCGGAAACGGAAAGCTTTACCCAGGCCGCCGCCGAAGTGTTCCGCACCCCCTCTGCCCTGAGCATGCAAATCAAGCGGCTGGAGGAACAGGTGGGGCAACGGCTGTTCCTCCGCGAAGCGCGTCGAGTCAGCCTCACCGCCGAGGGCGAGGCCATGCTCGGCTATGCCCGGCGCCTGCTGAAACTTAACCAGGAGGCCATCAGTCACTTCACCGCCCCGGAGCTGGAAGGTACCGTGCGGCTGGGCACCCCGGACGATATCGGTACCCGCATCCTGCCCCAGGTACTGACCCAGTTTTCCCGCTCTCACCCCGCCGTGCAGGTGAATGTGATCGTCGGTCGCAGCGCCGACATGCTCAAGCAGCTGGATGCCGGCAAGCTGGACCTGATTATGGTCACCACCGGTAAACAGGGTCGCCCGGCACGGGGGGAAGTAGTGCATAGCGAACCACTGGTGTGGGCCGGCGCACAAAGTGGCATCGCCGTCAGCCAGACGCCCCTGCCCCTGGCTCTGGCCAGCCAGGGCTGTCCCTGGCGCAAGATGGCCCTGGAGGCCCTGGACCGCAGCGATCATCGCTACCGGGTCGCCTATACCAGCGAACACTGTGCCGGCCAGGAAGCCGCCATGCAGGCGGATCTGGCCATTGGGCCCTTCCCCCTCAGCCTGATTCAACCGCCCCTGCAGCAACTGGGCGATGAATACCGGTTACCGGAGCTGGGGGATTACCAGATCGCCATGCTTTACCGGGGCGAAGAAGGCTCGGCCACCCATGTGCTGGCCGGCCATGTGCGGGCGGTTTTCCGGGCTTTGCGGCTTTAAGGTCAGAAAACGCCGCAATGATACAAATAATTAATTTTGTCTCATTGTTTGATGGCGCACTCCTCGTTAGCATGAAAAAAAACGGCGTATGAACCACCACGCTGACAGCGAGGACAGAAAAACAATGACAGCCCAAGCCAACCTGGAAAGTCGCCAGGCCCGACTGGAACACCAATGGCCCACTCCCCCCACCGCCCGGGAACTGGACGCGCAATTTCCCGGCATCTTCGATGGCGCCATGCTGCTGGCCGGTGGTGCCAACATTATCCTGCAACTGGCCCTGCCAGGGGTGGGCTATGGCGTCGCGGAAAGCCGGGTGGAAAGTGGCTCGATTCTGCATCACCCGATCAAACGCTCGCGGACGACCTTCACCTACCTGGCCGTTGCCATGATGGGCACCAGTGAAGAGAAGCTGGCCTACCGCAGGGCAGTCAATCGTTCCCATGCCCAGGTCCACTCCACCGAACACTCACCGGTGAAGTACAACGCGTTCGATGAGAACCTGCAGATGTGGGTGGCCGCCTGTCTCTACTGGGGCTTTGTGGATACCCATCAGAAACTCCATGGCCCCATGAGCCGGCAGGAAAAGGAAACCTTTTACCAGCTGGCCCACCCGCTGGGCACCACCCTGCAGGTTCGTCAGGACACCTGGCCGAAAGATCTGCAAGCCTTTGACGCCTATTGGCAGGAAGGCCTGCAGCAATTGCACATCGACGACCGTATTCGCCGGTATCTGATGATGATCGCCGACCTGGAATTTCTCAGCCAGCCAACCCGCTTTCTGCTGGGGCGCTTCAACCGGTTTGTGACCACGGGGTTTCTGCCGCCGGAAATCCGTGCGCAAATGCAGCTGGAATGGAATGACAAAAAGCAGCGGCGTTTCGAGCGTACCGTGCGCACGATTGGCCGCATCAGCCTGCTGCTGCCGCGTGTGATCCGGCAGGCCCCTTACAACCTGGTGCTGTGGGATTTCCGCCGGCGTCTGAAAAAAGGCAAGCCGCTGGTTTAAGTGCTTCGAGGATCAGAGAGGGAAAGGTCACAAACACCCGCGCCTCCAAGACGTAGGGTGCACTGAGCCTAAGGCGAACTGCACCGATCCGGCGTTTGATGGTGCAGTTCGCCTTAGGCTCAGTGCACCCTACGCAATCTGTGACGGTGTCCTCTCATGAAAAAATGGAGGAAACCTCCATCGGCGAAAGCGCCCGCCATTCACCCGGCTTCAGCGTTTCATCCAGCACCAGGTTACCAATCGCCAGCCGATGCAACGTCAGCACCTTGTTATCAAAACGCCCGAACATGCGCTTGATCTGGTGATAGCGGCCCTCGCAAAGCCATACGTCTGCCTCAAACGGGGTACGGATTTTCAGCGCCGCGGGGCGCGTCGTAATACCTTCGTACTCAAACCACATCCCCTCGGCAAACGCCGTCACATAGTCGTCGGTTAACGGCTTTTCCAGTGTCACCCGATAATGCTTGCGCACCTGATTCTCAGGCTGACTCAACTGCCGGGACCACTCGCCATCGTTGGTGAGCAGGACCAGACCGGTGGAATTGAAATCCAGTCGCCCGGCCAGGTGCAGCCCCTCACGCTGATCCTCCGGTAGCAGATCCAGCACCGTGGGGTGATGATCATCACAGGTCGCACTGACCACTGCGGCAGGCTTGTTGAGCATCAGATAACGGGGCCGGTTTGCCTGCAGAATCTCGCCGTCGCAGACCACCACATCAAACGGCCCTATTCGCCGCTGCCGGTCACGTTCCAGATCGCCATTCACCTGCACGCGCCCGGCAGCCAGCAACAGTCGCAGATTACTGCGGCTGATTTGCAAGCGGTTGCTGAGAAAAC
>NZ_JABURH010000003.1 GCF_014762765.1 Alcanivorax sp. | reverse complement strand
GCATACGCTTTTCGTTGCGCACGATGATGTCCGGGGCGCTCAGGTCCAGCAGACGCTTGAGACGATTGTTCCGGTTGATCACCCGACGGTACAGATCGTTCAGGTCGGAGGTAGCAAAACGCCCCCCATCCAACGGTACCAGCGGACGCAGATCCGGCGGCAGAACCGGCAACACGGTAAGAATCATCCACTCCGGCTTGTTACCGGAATCCTTGAAGGCTTCCATCAGCTTGAGACGCTTGGACAGCTTCTTCAGCTTGGTATCGGAGTTGGTGGATTCCACTTCCTCACGGAGGATCTTGATCTCTTCGACCAGGTCCAGCTCCATGAGCAACTGCTGCACGGCCTCGGCACCCATCTTGGCTTCGAATTCGTCGCCGAACTCTTCCAGGGAGTCGAAGTATTCTTCGTCGGTCAGCAGCTGGCCGCGCTCCAGGGTGGTCATGCCCGGCTCGGTGACCACAAAGGATTCGAAGTACAGTACCCGCTCGATATCACGCAGGGTCATGTCCAGCATCAGGCCGATGCGAGACGGCAGCGACTTCAGGAACCAGATGTGCGCGGTAGGGCTAGCCAGCTCGATGTGGCCCATGCGCTCACGGCGAACCTTGGAGAGGGTGACTTCAACGCCACACTTCTCACAGATAACACCACGGTGCTTGAGACGCTTGTATTTGCCGCACAGACACTCGTAGTCCTTGATAGGACCAAAGATACGCGCACAGAACAGGCCATCCCGTTCCGGCTTGAAGGTACGGTAATTAATGGTTTCCGGCTTTTTCACTTCGCCGAAAGACCAGGAGCGGATCAGATCCGGCGGTGCCAGAGAGATCTTGAGTTTATCAAACTCCGTGACTTGTCCCTGACTTTTAAGCAGATTCAGCAGGTCTTTCAAGGCCAGTCCTCCGTAGCGAGCTTTACGCTCTCAATTCTTTCCTAAACCCGGGTAACAACACGAGCCGCCCTCCTCACGGGAGAGCGGCGCACATTGCTTCAGTCGTTTTCCAGCTCGATATTGATACCGAGAGAGCGGATTTCCTTCAGCAACACATTGAAGGATTCCGGCATACCCGGGTCCATACGGTGATCACCATCCACGATGTTCTTGTACATACGAGTACGGCCATTCACATCATCGGACTTAACGGTAAGCATTTCCTGCAAGGTGTAGGCGGCGCCATAGGCTTCCAGCGCCCACACTTCCATCTCACCGAAACGCTGACCACCGAACTGTGCCTTACCACCCAGCGGCTGCTGGGTTACCAGGCTGTAGGAACCGGTGGAACGAG
>NZ_JABURH010000202.1:39743-46426 GCF_014762765.1 Alcanivorax sp. | reverse complement strand
GTCTACGCCGGCGGTTACAGCTGGGACACCGAATTTGAAGGCACTGTAGCCTCCGGTGGTGAAGATATCGATATGCAGGATGATCTGGGTTTCGATGAAGCCAACCAGCGGGTGCTCTATCTGGGCGTGGAACATGCCGTACCGCTGATTCCCAATGTACGGGTGCGTAGCCTGGATCTCTCTGATGACGCCAGTAACCGTCTGGAACGAACCTTTGTGTTCAATGGGCAGTTGTTTGTGGCCAACACCGAAGTGGAAACCGATATCGATCTGGATATCCTCGACGG
This sequence comes from Alcanivorax sp., assembly GCF_014762765.1. GTDB lineage: Bacteria > Pseudomonadota > Gammaproteobacteria > Pseudomonadales > Alcanivoracaceae > Alcanivorax. The sequence continues at coordinate 46,139 of NZ_JABURH010000202.1, read as the reverse complement.
CACCCTCTACTACACGCCGCTGGATAATGCCCTGAAAGTGAATCTGGGGCTGACCGTGCGCAAGATCGAAGGCAGCATCAGCCTGGACAACCTGCTGGTCAGCACCACCAAGAACTTCGATGAAACCCTGCCCATGCTGCATGCCTCCGGCCGGCTCAACCTGCCGGTGCCCGGCGTCTATGTGGGCGGCGAGATCGATACCATCAGCTACGATGGCAACACCTTACGGGATCTGACCGCCCGTATCGGCTGGCGTTCGGATTTCCTGCTGGGCGTGGAGCTGGGTTACAAGCACATGGATCTGGAGCTGGATGATGTCAGCGATCTGGACGCGGATCTGGACATGGGCGGCCCCTATCTGGCGGCCTCACTGAGCTTCTAGGCACAGACCGGACTGGCATTGCCCCTCTCACCCCATGAAAGAGGGAGCAATGCCTTTCGCGGCGCGTTACTCGCTACTGGCGCGTTCCCCCGACAGGGCCCTGTCACCCCTTTCCTGCTCTGTCATCTGCACCAGACGCGCATCCTTTTGCGCCCACAGATCACTGACCCACTGTTGCATTTCCGCCCGGAAGACCGGATCTTCCTGGTAATCACTGCGCCACAGGGCCGGGTCCAGGGCCCGGGTCTGCACATCGATCACCACCCGCGACACCCGACCGCAAAGCAGGTCCCAGAACCCTGGTGGAGTTCCCTCCGGGTAAAGAATCGTCACATCCAGCAGGGCATCCAGATTGTCGCCCAGAGCGGCCAGCACAAACGCTACTCCGCCGGCCTTGGGCTTGAGGAGATGCCGGTAAGGGGATTGCTGATCGCGGTGTTTTTCAGCGGTAAAGCGGGTGCCCTCCAGGAAGTTCACCACCGTCACCGGTATCCCCTGGAATTTCTCACAGGCCTGCCGGGTAATCTCCAGATCCTTGCCCTTCAGGTGCGGATTCTTGTCCAGAAACGCCTTGCTGTAACGCTTCATGAAAGGGTAATCCAGCGCCCAGAACGCGAGCCCCAGAAACGGCACCCAGATCAGTTCCTTCTTGAGAAAAAATTTGAAATAAGGGGTCTTGCGATTGAACGCCTGCACCAGGGCAGGAATATCCACCCAGGACTGATGGTTGCTGACCACCAGATAGGAGGTATCACTGCGCAAGTCCTCCACCCCGCGAATATCCCACTGGGTAGGCGTCATCAGCGCAAAGATGCCCTTGCAGATCTCGGCCCAGGTTTCAGCGATACCCATAACCACAGAGGAGCAGATCTGGCGGGCTCGCGCGCCCGGCAGAATCACCTTGAGCAACGCCACCAGCATCATGGGGCCAATCAGCACCAGCGTATTCAGCAGTAACAATATTGCGGTGATAACGCCTGTTATCGTGGCACCCATGCACACACTCCTGTTCTTTTTACTCCGTCAGGAAGGTTATTAAACCCGCTTCTCACAATCACGCAAGTGTGTCGGGCAAGGGGCAGGCATCTTCGCGATGCAAGCATCGCTTCCCACAGCCGCACCCTTACGGTATGGGAGTCATCTTTCACATGACGAACCTGGCTGCTGGATCAGCAGTGACAAAGCAAAAAAAACGGCACGCTGAGGCGTGCCGTTTTTTTATTACTCAGTGATGGGGTGAGACTATTCGCCTTTACGCTCCACCGCCATCTGGTCCACATTCTGGAAACCACGCGGCAGCTTGGCACCGCGGCGGCCCCGCTCCCCGTAATAGTGCTCCAGGTCGCCGGCCTTCAAGGTCAGGTGGCGTTTGCCGGCATGGATGGTAAGGGCATCCTGCGGCCCCAATACCTGCATGTCCTGCACGAACTCCACCCGGTCGGCCACCCGGGCAGCAGGGATGGACATCATCTTGTTGCCCTTGCCCCGTGCCATTTCCGGCAGCTCCTTCACCGGGAACACCAACAAACGGCCTTCGTTGGAAACCAGCGCAATCAGATCGTCCTCGGTGGACGCAATCGGCTTCGGCGGCAGCACCCTGGCGCCCTTGGGCACCGACAGCACCGTCTTGCCTGCCTTCTTGTTGGCCAGCAGATCCCCGTAGCGCACCACGAAGCCGTAACCGGCATCGGTACTCATCAGGTAGGCATCCTTTTCCTTGCCCATCACCGCCGCCATAAAGCTGGCCCCGGAGGGTGGGTTGACGCGGCCGGACAGGGGCTCGCCCTGGCCACGGGCACTGGGCAGGGTATGGGCCGGCAGGGAGTAACTGCGGCCGGTGCTGTCGATGAAGCACACGGGCTGGTTGGATTTACCCTGGGCCGAAGCCTTGTACTTGTCACCGGCCTTGTAGCTGAGGCCGACCACGTCCACATCATGCCCTTTGGCAGAACGCACCCAACCTTTCTCGGACAACACCACGGTCACCGGATCGGCGCTGACCAGATCGGTTTCATCCAGCGCCGTTGCCGCATCACGCTCTACCAGCGGAGAGCGACGGTCGTCACCATACTTGTCCGCATCTTCCTGCAGTTCCTTGGCCACCAACTTTTTCATCTTGGCGGTGGACCCCAGTGTTTCTTCCAACTTTTCCCGTTCTTCGTTGAGCTCATCCTGCTCACCACGGATCTTCATTTCCTCGAGCTTGGCCAAGTTGCGCAGCTTCAGTTCGAGGATGGCTTCCGCCTGGCGATCAGAAATACCGAAACGCTCCATCAGCACCGGCTTCGGTGCGTCTTCGGTACGAATAATATGGATCACCTCATCGATATTGAGGTAAGCGACCAAATAACCTTCCAGCAGGTGCAAGCGCTCCAACACCTTGTCGAGACGATGCTGCAGACGCCGGCGCACAGTGACCATGCGGAATTGCAGCCACTCGTTGAGAATCATATCCAGGCTTTTTACCTGCGGCCGGCCATCGATGCCGATCATGTTCAGGTTCACCCGGTAGTTCTTTTCCAGATCCGTAGTGGCAAACAGGTGGCTCATCAACTGCGGAATATCCACCCGGTTGGAACGCGGTGTAATCACCAGGCGGGTGGGGTTCTCATGATCCGACTCATCTCGCAGATCGCTGACCATGGGCAGCTTTTTCTTCTGCATCTGGTCGGCGATCTGTTCCAGCACCTTGGCGCCGGACACCTGGTAGGGCAAGGCAGTGATGACGATGTCCCCTTCCTCGCGCTCATACACGGCACGCTGCTTGAGTGAACCCTTGCCTTCCGCATACATGCGGATGATGTCGTTCTGGGAAGTAATCACCTCACCCTCGGTGGGGAAATCCGGCCCCTGGATGTACTGCATCAGATCATCCAGAGAGGCACCCGGGTCCTTGAGTAGATGGATACAGGCATTGGCCACTTCACGCAGGTTGTGCGGTGGAATATCCGTGCTCATGCCCACCGCGATACCGGTAGTGCCGTTAAGTAACACATTGGGCAGGCGCGCCGGCAGCAGCTTGGGCTCGTCCATGGTGCCGTCGAAGTTGGGCACCCATTCCACCGTGCCCTGGCCCAATTCGGAAAGCAGCACTTCCGCATAGGGGGCCAGTTTGGATTCGGTGTAACGCATGGCAGCGAACGATTTCGGGTCGTCCGCGCTACCCCAGTTCCCCTGGCCATCCACCAGCGGATAGCGGTAGCTGAACGGCTGCGCCATCAACACCATCGCCTCGTAACAGGCAGAATCACCATGGGGATGATACTTACCCAGCACGTCACCCACGGTACGGGCGGACTTCTTGTACTTGGCGGTGGCCTTCAGGCCCAGCTCGCTCATGGCGTAGACAATACGCCGCTGCACAGGCTTGAGGCCGTCACCGATATTGGGCAGCGCCCGGTCAAGAATCACGTACATGGAATAATCCAGGTACGCTTTTTCGGTATATTCCCTTAAGGGAAAACTTTCGAATTCATCAGCCATTTCTTCAATGCCTTCTTATTTACCCAGCACCGGTAAGTGCCGATAGGCCATACATTCTTTCGGCGCAAGGAGTTGCAAGTTTCAAGTTGAAAGTTACAACGCGAGGCCGGGTAGTTGTTCGCTGGACGGTATGCGTTCCGCGCTGGCCATTAACGGTGGTTCGCGGGCACGGCCTTGCCGGCTTGCACGTTCTGTTCCGCGCCTTGCAACTTGAAACTTTCAACTTGCAACTCAAATCTCCGCCAGATTGCCCTTCTCTTCCAGCCAGACCTTGCGATCGGAGGCGCGCTTCTTGCTCAGCAACATATCCATCAGCTGGTGGGTGTCGTCGCCGCCGGTCACTTCCAGACGTACCAGCCGGCGGGTGTCCCGGGCCATGGTGGTTTCGCGCAGTTGCAGCGGGTTCATCTCGCCCAGGCCCTTGAAGCGGGTGACATTGACCTTGCCGCGTTTCTTCTCGGCCTTGATGCGGTCCAGCACCCCTTCGCGCTCTTCCTTGTCCAGGGCGTAGTACACGTCCTTTCCCACATCGATGCGGTACAGCGGAGGCATGGCCACGAACACATGACCGTTCTTCACCAGCGCCGGGAAATGGCGCAGGAACAGGGCGCAGATCAGGGTGGCGATGTGCAGACCGTCAGAATCCGCATCGGCGAGGATACACACCTTGCCGTAACGCAGGCCGCCCAGATCATCACTGCCCGGCTCGATACCCAGTGCCACAGCGATATCGTGAATTTCCTGACTGCCCAGCACCTCGGCGGAATCCACTTCCCAGGTGTTCATGATCTTGCCGCGCAGGGGCATGATGGCCTGGTAGACCCGGTCCCGGGCCTGCTTGGCAGAGCCTCCCGCCGAGTCCCCTTCCACCAGAAAGATTTCACTCTGGGAAGGGTCGTCGCTGGTGCAGTCAGCCAGCTTGCCGGGCAATGCCGGGCCACTGGTGACTTTCTTGCGAGTGACTTTCTTAGCAGCGCGCAGTCGCTTCTGGGCATTGTTGATGCACAGGTCCGCCAGCTTCTCGGCCTCATCGGTGTGCTGGTTCAACCACAGGGAAAACGCATCCTTGACCACGCCGGAGACAAACGCGGCGGTCTGCCGGGAACTGAGACGCTCCTTGGTCTGGCCAGCGAACTGCGGGTCCTGCATCTTGACACTGAGCACATAGGCAACCCGGTCCCAGATATCTTCCGGGGTCAGTTTGACACCACGGGGCAGCAGGTTGCGGAACTCACAGAACTCGCGCATGGCTTCCAGCAAGCCAGAGCGCAGCCCATTCACGTGAGTCCCCCCCTGGGGAGTGGGAATCAAGTTAACGTAGGATTCCTGCACCAGCTCGCCACCTTCCGGTAGCCACATCACCGCCCAGTCCACCGCTTCGGTTTCTGCGCTCATGGCGCCATTGAAGGGTTCATCCGGTACCCGCTCCCAGCCACGGCCGGATTCCAGCAGGTATTCGATCAGGCCATCGGCGAACTGCCAGCTGTCGGTTTCGCCGCTGACCTGGTTGTCCAGGGTGACCAGCAGGCCCGGGCACAACACCGCCTTGGCGCGCAGCAGATGCTTGAGCCGGGACACGGAAATCTTCGGGGAATCGAAGTATTTGGCATCGGGCCAGAAACGCAGAATGGTGCCGGTGTTGCGCTTACCGACGGTGTCGACCACTTCCAGGTCGCTGCGTTTTTCGCCATCACCGAATTCCATGCGGTGCAGCTGGCCATCCCGTTTCACCAGGATCTCCAGCTTGGTGGACAGGGCATTCACGACCGAGACGCCCACCCCGTGCAGACCACCGCTGAACTGGTAGTTGTTGTTGGAGAACTTGCCGCCGGAATGCAACGTGGACAGGATCACTTCCACACCAGGCTTTTTCTGCACCGGGTGCATGTCCACCGGCATGCCGCGACCATCATCTTCCACTTCCACCCCGCCATCCTTCAGCAGCGTGACCTTGATGGATTTGGCATGGCCGGCCAGGGCTTCATCCACGGAGTTGTCGATGACTTCCTGGGCCAGGTGATTGGGGCGGGAGGTATCGGTGTACATCCCCGGGCGCTTGCGCACCGGGTCGAGGCCCGACAACACTTCAATATTTTCGGACGTATACGTATTGGCCATAGATTTTCCAGAAGCGCCAGACGCATGACGCCAGACGCTGAACGCTTGGCAAGATCAAGCGTCTGGCGTCTGGCCTCGGGCATCAGGCGTGTATTTCAATACCACAAAACCGCAGTATCAGCGGAATGAAGGCGTCAAAGTTATCAAAGCCGTGGCTGCCACCCAAGCCGCAATAGCGGTGACAGTCCCCGTAATAGTCCCAGCCGTCTTCCCAATCGAGGGTTTCATCGCCGGTCTGGGTGAGCAGAAGCAGGTTTTCCGGCTGGCTGATGGCCGGCACTTCATAGCGCTTCAGCTCGTCCAGCCAGGCCGGATTGAATTCCCAGGCCTCGCCAGTGTGATAGTTATGCTGGATACCTGTGTATTTGTCCAGTAGTCGCCATGGTCGAACGGCAGGATTTACGATTACCGCC
>NZ_JABURH010000202.1:15110-39398 GCF_014762765.1 Alcanivorax sp. | reverse complement strand
TAATTGATAACGAAAGAGCCTCTCAGGCCCCGGACAAGTTGTCCATTATCAATTCAGGATTCACGGTTTTAGCTATCAATTATCCATTCTCAATTATCAATTAATCAGTATCCCTTGACGCTGAAGTCCACCTCAAAGGTAATCCCCTCCACCCGACTGACAGCGGTGTCGATGCGGCCATCCGGATACAGGTCCAGCCAGCGGTAGCCCGGGTTGCTGTCGTCCACGGCGAAGTCTTCGCTTTTCGGTTTGAACTGCACGCAGGTACTGGGCACTGCCAGCAGGCGAACGCCGTTGCGCTGCTCATCGTATTCCTGGTGCACATGGCCCCAGATAATGGCGCGTACCCGGGGGTGGCGGTCGATCACGGCAAAGAACTGTTCGGCACTGCCCACCACCTGGGTGTCCAGCCAGGCACACTCCATGGGAACCGGGTGATGATGCAGGCACACCATCAGATGCTCGCCATTGGCAGCCGCCAGGGCATCGTCCAGAAATTTCAGGTCTTCGTCGAACAGGTCACCGGGGACCTCCCCGGGTATGGTGGAGTCGAGCATGACGATGGTCCAGTTGCCGATCTCCAACACACAGGGACTCATGCGCTCGCGATCACAATCCAGAGCCTTCAGCATGGGGGCAGGCTTGTCGTGGTTGCCCTCAAGCCAGTACACCGGTGCGGTGAAAGATGACAGAGCCTCACCAAGCCTCTGATAGGACTCCAGGGAAGCATCCTGGGACAGATCGCCAGTGGCCAGGATCAGATCCGGGCTGGGCTGTTCACGCCGAATCAGCTCCAGTACCTTGTCCAGACTGAACTGGGTATTCAGGCCCAACAGCTTGCCTTGTGTGTCGGCAAACAGATGGCAGTCCGATAACTGCACTACTCGAAGGGGCTGCAACTGCTGCGTCAAGATCCCCGCTCCCGTCCTCGATTTATTATTCCCGTTTGGGAGGCATCGAATGCTCTCCCGAGCATTCCCTCAACGCTCATGGATCACTTATAACCAAGATGATGGCACTTTTCTAGGAAAGACGTCCAAGATCAGGACGTGGTTAGCAATTCTTTACAGCGACTGTCAGGAATTACCGGTCACCCGCTGGCGCCAATCGTTGCCCGCATCACGCCCATGATCATGGACATGACGGAGCCATTCGGCCAGGAAGCGATTCCACTGCACTTTCTCATCACGCTGGTGCATATGGCGGTTGGGATAGGCATAGCGGGCATTGACCCGACGGAAGGGGCGCGCCTCGGTAACTTCTGCCAGACGCGCATCGTGATACAGGCGCACGGTCAACCGTGATGCTGGCAGCACATCCAGCAATTCCTGATCTTCCAGGCGCACGGTGGTGGTATAGGGAGAGCGTTCCAGCACCCGCAGTTGCAGGGTATGAGTGTGCTGGGTATGGCCCAGCTCCACGTCCATGCTGTCTCGCTCGCCCATGGCATTCATCAGCGGCAGCATGCGGGCGTAGTTTTCCTCGCACTGGCTCATCAGTGCCCGGAAATCCAGCCGGTAGCGGTCGCGGCGCTTCATACCCCGCCCCAGGCCGCATCCAGCCGGTCGCGGTGCAACAGCAGCCACTGCAGAGCAATCAGGGACGCCGCATTATCCACCAGACCGGATGCCAGCAATTCAGGAATATCTGCCACCGGCACGGTCAGGGCACGAATGTCCTCCCCTTCGTCCGGGCACCCGAAGATACCACCGGCATCAGCCAGATCAGCCTGGCCGACAAACACCTGCAGACGCTCGTTGGTGCCACCGGGGCTGGGCATATAGGCGGCGATGGTTTCCATCTCGCCCAGGGTAATGCCCGCTTCCTCCATGGCTTCACGGCGAATCAGGTCGGCGGCACTTTCCCCGTCCTTGTCGGCAATGCCGGCAATCAACTCCAGACACCAGGGAGACTGCCGCCACTCCAGTGCCCCTACCCGGAACTGCTCCACCAGCAGGATTTCACCCCGGCGGGGATCATAGGGCAGCACCGCCGACGCCTGCGGACGCACGAACAGCTCCCGGCGTACCGGTTTGCCCCAGCCGCCGTTGTACTGCCGGTGTCTCAGGGTCAGGGTATCGACACGAAAGAAGCCCTGAAACGGGGTGTCCCGTTCCAGCACTTCCACGTCATCGGGGCCGAACAGCGGCTTCAGATCACTCATTGGCTTCATGATAAAGGGCGCTACCCTTTTCACGGAACTCCCTGGATTTCTCTTCCATACCCGCTTCCGCATCCGCCTGCGCCACCTGCTCCCTGCCATCGCCGTAAATCTCACGAACTTCCTGGCTGATCTTCATGGAGCAGAACTTGGGACCGCACATGGAGCAGAAATGCGCCACCTTATGAGCCTGCTTGGGCAAGGTCTCATCGTGGAATTCCCGGGCACGGTCCGGGTCCAGGCCCAGATTGAACTGGTCTTCCCAACGGAATTCGAAGCGCGCCTTGGACAGGGCATTGTCGCGCAGCTGGGCGCCCGGATGCCCTTTGGCCAGATCCGCCGCATGGGCGGCAATCTTGTAGGTGATGATACCTTCCTTCACGTCTTCCCGATTGGGCAGACCCAGGTGCTCTTTCGGGGTCACATAGCAAAGCATGGCGGTGCCGTACCAACCGATCATGGCGGCGCCGATGGCGCTGGAAATGTGATCGTAGCCCGGAGAGATATCGATGGTCAGCGGGCCCAGAGTGTAGAACGGCGCCTCACCACAATGCTTGAGCTGCTCGTCCATGTTGGCCTTGATCATGTGCATGGGCACGTGACCAGGGCCTTCGATCATCACCTGCACGTCGTGCTTCCAGGCGATCTTGGTGAGCTCACCCAGGGTGCGCAGTTCACTGAACTGGGCTTCATCGTTGGCATCGGCAATGGAACCGGGGCGCAAGCCATCCCCGAGACTGAAGGTCACGTCGTAGGCCTTCATGATCTCGCAGATGTCTTCGAAATGAGTGTAGAGGAAGCTCTCTTTATGGTGCGCCAGGCACCACTTGGCCATGATCGAACCGCCGCGGGAGACAATACCGGTGACCCGGTTGGCGGTCATCGGCACGTAGCGCAGCAGAACGCCGGCGTGAATGGTGAAGTAGCTCACCCCCTGCTCGGCCTGCTCGATCAGGGTGTCGCGGAAGATTTCCCAGGTCAGGTCTTCAGCCACGCCGTTGACCTTCTCCAGTGCCTGGTAGATCGGTACGGTGCCGATGGGCACCGGCGAGTTGCGCAGGATCCACTCGCGGGTTTCATGGATATTGTCGCCGGTGGACAGATCCATCACCGTATCGCCGCCCCAGCGGGTGGCCCAGGTCATCTTGGACACTTCCTCCTCAATGGAAGAGGTCACCGCCGAATTACCGATGTTGGCATTGATCTTGGTGAGGAAGTTACGGCCGATGATCATCGGCTCGATTTCCGGGTGGTTGATATTCACCGGAATCACCGCCCGTCCCCGGGCCACTTCGTCACGAACAAATTCCGGGGTAATTTCCGCCGGGATGCTGGCTCCGAAATCCTGCCCCGGATGCTGATCCATGGGCAGTCCCGCTTCCCGGTGTTCACGCAACCGCTGGTTCTCGCGGATGGCGATAAATTCCATTTCCGGGGTGATGATGCCCTGGCGGGCATAGTGCATCTGGGTCACGTTCTTGCCTGATTTAGCCCGGCGCGGGATACGGGTGTGCTGGAAACGCAAACCGGCGGTTTTCAGGTCATTGGCACGTTTGCGCCCGTAGACACTGGTCAAACCCTCCAGTTGCTCGGTATCATTCCGCTCCTGAATCCAGTTCAGGCGAATTGGCGCCAACCCCTGCCGCACATCGATGGTCACATCCGGGTCGGTGTAGGGGCCCGAGGTATCGTAGACGGTAACCGGCGGGTTATCCTCGAACTTTCCGTCTGCCAGCGGGGTCGGACTCTGGCGAATTTCTCGCATGGGGACACGAATGTCCGGGCGAGAGCCGGTAACATAAATTTTTTGCGAACCGGCGATAGGCTGGCAGGATTCATCAATGGGTTTAGCGGTGACGGGGCGCTGATCGTCTGGCACGTCGGCCTCCAGAATACATGGGAAAAGACAGGAATGGCGGACACTATACGCCAGCGCCTATCGGCCAAACAACCGCGACACCGGTGTGACAGAAACCGTATCAATTTTCTGTACCAGCCAGTACTATAATGACCAAACTCACCCAGGAAAGAGTGCACCAGAATGAAGCGCAGCCCAACCAAGATCCTCGTTCTCATGCTGACCTCACTGGCCAGCTCCGTCCACGCCGCCGATCTGGTGGATGTCGCCAACGCCGCCTGGAGCTACGACGGCACCTGGCGGGCCGCTCGTATGAGCTGGGACGCGGATCAGCAACTGCTGGTACAGGGCCGAGCCGCCCTCTTTCCCAACGTGGCCGCCAGCTATGGCCGCTATGACAACGAGAGAAAACTTGAGGAGCTGGGAGTCACGCAGGATTTCGGCACTGAAACCACCACACTGCAACTGACGCAGCCCTTGTTCCGTGTTGATGCCTGGTACGGCTACAAGGAAGCACAGTCCAGCACCGATATTGCGCAGGCCAATTTTGAACAGGCACGGCAGGATTTCGTGTTGCGCGTGGCCCAGGGTTACTTCGGTGTGCTGCGCGCCTGGGACACCCTGGTGTCCGCCAAGGCCGAAGAAAAAGCCATTGGCCGCCAGCTGGAACAGACCCAGGAACGTTTCGATGTGGGACTGGTGCCCGCCACCGATGTGGAAGAAGCCCAGGCCACCTATGATCTGACCCGGGTGAACCTGATTGTGGCCCAGCAACAATATGATATCGCCCGCGATCAGCTTGAATCGCTGAGCGGCCAACGCTGGGAAACACTCTCAGAACTCAAAGACGAATTGCCCATGCAAGGCCCGCAACCGGCCAACATGGCAGACTGGATTGACAAGGCCCAGGCCCAAAACCCTCAAGTGTTGGCAGCTCGTTACAACTCCGAGCTGACAGAGAACACCGCCAAACGTCAGTTGGGGGCCCAACTCCCCCAGGTGCAGTTTGTCGCCCAGTACCAGCACTCTCACACGGCACCTGAAGGCAATAGTGCTGCCGGCTTTTCTACCGGGATCAATCCGGACAGCGAATCCAAACAGATCGGCGTTGAAGTCACCATGCCCCTGTTCCAGGGTGGGGGCCTGAACAGCCGCCGTAAGGAGGCCGCCCTGCGTGCAGATGCTGCGGTCTTCCAGTACCAGCAGGCCCTGCGCGATATCATTCAGCAGGCCCGCAGTGCCTATCGCACGGTGGAATCCGATGCCCTGCGCGTGAGCGCTCGCAAGCAGGCAATCCGGTCCGCCCGCTCTGCACTGGAAGCTACTCAATCCGGTTACGAGGTCGGTACCCGTAATGTGGTGGACGTGCTCAACGCCCAGCAGGCACTGTTCGCCGCCGAACGCGACTACGCCAACGCCCGCTACGACTACATCATCAACTCCCTGACCCTGAAATCCACCACCGGTGACCTTCAGCAGGGAGACCTGGCAGGCATCAACCAGTGGCTCTCGGACACCAACACCCTGAACATCTACCAGCCGGACCTGGAAGGCCGTAGCGACGCGCTGGTGCCGGACGCGCGATACTGAAAGAGCAATTAATAGTTAATAACGACGCGCTTACAGCGCATGCCCTGCTGAAAGCAAAGAGGCCGCGCCCAACTCTGGGCGCGGCCTCTTTGCTTTCAGGATAAAAAAACGTTGTCTCACGAAACTATTAACTATTCATTATTAACTATTAATTTCCCGACCAACCCCAGCCCTTTCTCCAGCGCCCCACGATTGGCTTCGACAACCGCCGCCGCCGCCTCCCCCTGACGCTGGCGTTGCGCCGGATTGCGAAACAGGCTCTGCAAGGCAATAGCCAGGGCATCCGCATTCTCCACCAGAGTCAGGGCACCAGCGTCATCCAGCAGCGCCGAGATGGCGGTAAAATTGTGCAGGTGGGGGCCAGTGACAACCGGCTCTCCCCAACCAGCCGGTTCCAGCAGATTGTGCCCACCCACCGGCACCAGGGAACCACCCACAAAGGCCACGTCCGCCACACCAAACAGCATCAACAGCTCCCCCATGGTATCGGCCAGGTATACCTGAGTGTCGGCGGTGACGGCGTCCTGCTTGCTCCGCCGGGCCAGCCCCAGCCCTTGCTGCCGGATCAACTGGGCCACTCCGTCGAAACGCTCCGGGTGGCGGGGCACCAGCACCAGCAAGGTCTGCGGTGCCGTTTCCAGCAACGCCTTGTGCGCCGCCAGTACCGGCTCATCTTCGCCGGGGTGAGTACTGGCAGCAATCCATATCGGACGCCCCCCCATTTCCTCACGCAAGTGTGCCGCCGTCTGCCGGACCGTATCATCCAGGCTCATATCGAATTTCACGCTGCCGATGGCATGCACCCGTTCCGGCCAGGCCCCCAGGGCGATATAACGCTCCCGTTCCACCGGAGTCTGCACCGCCAGGGCATCGAAGCGCGCCATCATCGGCCGCACCAGACGGGGCAGCTTGCTGTAGCCCCGATAGCTTTTTTCCGACAACCGCCCGTTCATCAACATCAGTTTGGCACCGTGACGTTTCACTGCCGCACACAGGTTCGGCCACAGTTCGGTTTCCAGCACGATCACCGTTTTCGGATCAAAAGCTCGCAGGAAACGGTTCAACGCAGTCGGCAATTCCCACGGACAATAGACATGCGTCACTCGATCGCCGAACAGGGCTTTCACACGCTCCGAACCCGTGGGGGTCGTCGTGGTCACCAACAGGGGCGTATGCGGATAATCCGCCAGCAACCGCTCGATCATCGGCACCGCCGCCAGGGTTTCCCCCACCGACACCGCATGCACCCAGATGCTGTTTTTCAGGGTGCCGGGGCGATAGCCCCAGGCCATGCGTTCTTTCCAGCGCTGGCGATAGGCTGGCGCCTGACGACCGCGTAGCCACAGGCGCAAAAACAGTATCGGGAGCAGTAAATACCAAAGAAGGGAGTAAAGGGTTTGCATAGGCGCTCTTGTCTCGGTGTGAGGACTGCTTGCATGTACAACGCTACAGGAAAACCAGAGGAATGCCTGTTGCCTGCTTGCGTGCCCGCAGCGCAGCCTATGCTAGCATAGCGGCAACTTTCTCCGATGGTGAGCCATGAGCAACTCCCCTCTGAAACCCGACATTCTGATCTTCGGCGGCGGCATCGCCGGCCTGTGGCTGATCAACCGGCTCAACGCGGCCGGTTACCAGTGCCTGCTGCTGGAAACCGACACCCTGGGCGGCGACCAGACCCTGGCCAGCCAGGGCATTATCCACGGCGGCCTCAAGTATGCCCTGGGCGGCAACCTGTCCAGCGAGTCGGAATCCATCGCCGCCATGCCGGACCGCTGGCGCGCGGCCATGGCCGGCGACGATCCGGTGGACCTGCGCCAGCTGCAAGTGCTCAGCGATACCCAGCACATGTGGTCCAGTGGCTCGGTGGCCTCGCGCATGACCAACTTCTTCGCCAGCAAGATGCTGCGCGGGCGCATCGAAAAACTGAAACGGGACCATTTCCCCTCCGCGCTGGCGGACAAGGCCTTCAAGGGCAATGTCTACAAGCTGGATGATCTGGTCATCAATACCGAATCACTGATCGACACCCTGGCCGCGCCGGTGCGTGAACGCCTGCTGGCCTTCGACAGGGAACGCGATTCTCTGGAATGGGGAGAGCAAGGATTGAAGGCGGTGACCGTCAATGGCCAGCGTATCGAGCCGACGTTGACCATCCTGTCCGCCGGCAATGGCAACCCGGCACTGCTGGACGGCGCCCACCAGGCCCGCCTGCTGCCAGAGGAACACAGCCAGCTGCGGCCACTGAAAATGCTGCTGGTGAAACACGATCTGGGCCACCGCCTCTATGCTCACTGTGTTGGCACCAGCAACAAACCGGTACTCACCGTCACCACCCACGACTGCCCGGACGGCAAGGTGGTCTGGTATCTGGGTGGCGACCTGGCGGAACGGGGCGTGGAACGCAGCGATGAGGAACAACTGGCCGCTGGCCGCGACGAACTGAAACACCTGTTCCCCTGGCTCGATTTCAGCCAGGCCCAGTTCGCCGTTCTCAACGTAACCCGGGCCGAACCGAAACAGCAGGCCCTGGTAAAACCGGATAACGCCTACGCCCACCGCGATCACAACCTGATCGTGGCCTGGCCCACCAAGCTCACCCTGGCCCCGGACCTGGGCGACAGAGTGATGGCGCTGGTGGAAGAGAGCGGGCTGAAACCAGGGGCACCGTTAACGGTACCGGAAACGCTGGAACAGGCCCCCATGGGCGTGCCGTACTGGCACCGCTGTTTTTAATTACCCTCTGTAGGAGCGCCGCTTGAGGCGCGAAACTGCTTACGACGGCTTTCCCAAGTACAATTCGCGCCTCAAGCGGCGCTCCTACAGCGAGAATGTTTCAGGAGTCTTAATGGCCTTCATGCGCCCGCTGGGCAACACAGGGTTAACCGTCAGCGCCCTCGGTCTGGGTACGGTAAAGATCGGCCGCGACAAAGGCGTGAAATACCCCAGCGCCTTTACCATTCCCGATGACAAGTCGGTGGTGGAATTGATCGCCCAGGCCCGGGACATGGGTCTGAACCTGATCGACACGGCACCAGCCTATGGCCGCAGCGAAGCGCGTCTGGGGCAACTGCTGCAGGACCGCCAGCACTGGGTCATTGTGACCAAGGTAGGCGAGGAATTCGACAACGACAGCGGCGACAGCCACTTCGATTTCTCTCCGGAGCATGTGCGCACCTCGGTGGAACGCAGCCTCAAGCGACTCAACACCGACTACCTGGATTGCGTGCTGGTGCATTCCGACGGCAACGATCTGGATGTCCTCAACATGGGCACCCTGGATGCACTGAACGATCTGAAGAAGGCCGGCCTGATCCGCGCCACCGGCATGTCCAGCAAGACCGTGGCCGGCGGCATCGGCACCCTCGACCAGGCGGACGTAGCCATGGTCACCTACAACCTGGCCCATGATGAAGAGCTGCCGGTGATCGAACACGCTGCTGCCCGGAACAAGGGCATTCTGATCAAGAAGGCGTTTGCCAGCGGTCACCTGCACAATCAGGGCAAGGACCCGGTGCAGGAAAGCATGAACAAGATCCTTGGCACCCCCGGCGTCGGCAGTATCATTGCCGGCACCATCAACCCGCAGCATCTGCGGGAGAACGTGGAAAAGGCACGCCGCGCCTGCGGCGAATAACAAAAAAAGGAAACATTATGCGCCGCTTGCTCAGCATCGCGCTGTTATCACTCGCTGCAACCAGCCAGGCCGACAAGGTCTATCTTCTGGAAAACGCACCCAGCGGCTGCCAGGCCAGGAACACCGTCGCCATCGAATCCGGAGGCAAACTCCAGGGCCTGCTGTTCAGTGACGCCTGGATCGAAAACAACGCAAAAAAGAAACTGTTCAAGGCCGTCAGGAAAGCCGACGGCAACCGGGCAGTGCTGAAAGACCGGCGCGTGTTCCTGATGGACAACCATCATCGCGGGGTTCAACGGATCGCGCTGGAAGCCTGGACCTGGCGCTGCGAAGAACCGGTTAACAGCGGAAAGTCATAGGGCACCTTAACCCACCGCTGCCAGTTGCTGCTCGCCCAGTGCCACCAACGCCGCCTGATGCCCTTGCCAATAGCCCTGTTCCAACTTCTGGCCATTGGTGGTCAAGCGACTCACCGGAAAATCCCGGCCCGGCGCAATCACGGTTAACCGACAATCCGCCGGCGGGTTATCGATAAAGTCCAACGCGTCATTGTAAGTTTGCGAGCGCTTGAGCATGCCCGCATACAAACCCGGCATATCCTTAACCCAGGGTTTCAGCAACGGCGTCAACGCGCTGGGCTTTTTGCGATAACCCTGATACCGGGACAGCACCACGGTGATATCCCTGGCGCCCTGCTCATAGGCCCAACGTACCGGAATGGAATCGCCCAGCCCGCCATCGGTCATGGGATGCCCGTTTACCGTGGGGAATTGCCGGTAGGCGAATGGAATGGAACAGGACGCCGTCATGATCTCATTCAGATTCTCCGGCGTCGCCCGATGGTAGCGAGGCGCGCCATCTTCTACAGAGGTGGTCACCACCCATAGCGCTGTTTGCGACTGCCAGTGCCGGCCCAGATTGAGTGGTACATCTTGCAAGGATTGGTGCCATAACCAATGCACGTCACACAGATGACCACCACCCATGAAGCGCTGCCAGTTGATGAACTCAGCACGACAGGCGTGATCGGTAATGATCTGCCGATTGCGCCCATGGTCTCCGGCCAGATAACCAATCAGATTGGTGGAACCGGCGGACACGCCCACCGCAAAATCGAATTCCCGGTACTCTTTTTCCAGGAAGGCATCCAGCACCCCGGCGGCAAAAATGCCGCGCATGGCACCCCCTTCCACAACCAGCGCTCGCGAAGACATGCACGCCTCCTGTTGGACAGACTTGCTGATCAACTCTGCCAAAACACGACCAAAAGCAGAAATAGCACACCGCTCTTCCCGCAATCGTTGTCGGCAATAGCAACGCCATACTGCAACGCAACCTTTTGCACTCTTACAGCGCAGCTGCATCAGCGTGGCGCATACCAGCCTGACGGTTGCAGCTGATGACGTCAGCCATCAGAGATTTAATTTTTGTAAAAACAGTCACTTAAATTATTTCCGTTCGTTTGGCATCGCCTTTGCACAAGTCCGCATACCAACTTGTATACAAACAGGTGTGCTAAACGAATGATCGGCTGGACTCTGAAACAATGGCAGGCGGCCTACCGCAGCGGTGACCTCACCCCGGTACAGGCCATGAAACAACTGGCGACACTGCTGCACGACAGCGAGCGCGCCCTGTGGATTCACCTGCTGGACGAGTCCTCCCTGGTCGCCCGGGCCGAGGCCCTGACGGATCCGTCCCTGCCTCTCTACGGCATTCCCTTCGCGGTGAAAGACAATATTGATGTGGCCGGTATGCCGACCACGGCGGCCTGCCCTGCCTTTGCCTACACACCGCAGGAAGACGCCACCGTGGTCAGACTGCTACGCGACGCCGGCGCGATTGTGGTAGGCAAAACCAATCTGGATCAGTTTGCCACCGGACTGGTCGGCACCCGTTCCCCTTACGGGGAAGTGTCCAACCCGTTCAACGGTGACTACCTCAGCGGCGGCTCCAGTTCCGGTTCGGCGGTGAGCGTCAGCCTGGGGTTGGTGCCCTTCTCGCTGGGTACCGACACTGCCGGCTCCGGACGAATTCCCGCCGCCTTTACCAACACCGTGGGCCTGAAACCTACCCGCGGTGCCGCCAGTACCAAAGGTGTCGTGCCAGCCTGCCGAACACTGGACTGTGTCAGCATCTTCGCGCTGAACGTGGAAGACGCCCAGACCGTTTACCGCCTTATCGGCCAGTTCGATAGCGACGATGCCTTCTGTCGCCAGGCACCGTCTCGACAGAGCACCACGCTACCGCCCCGCCCCCGACTGGGCATCCCCGCGGACCTGCCCTGGTTCGGTGATACCCGGGCCAAAGCGCTCTGGGAACAACAGCTGGAAAGCCTCAAGTCCATTGCCGAGTTGGTTACCGTGGACACCATGGTGCTGCAGGATGCCGCCGCCCTGCTCTATCAGGGCCCCTGGGTCGCCGAGCGCTACACCGTTACCGACGACCTGCTGCACAAGCAACCGGAGGCGGTGCTGCCGGTTATTCGCGACATCCTCGAACCGGCCTCACAACTGACCGCCGCTGACAGCTTCCGCGCCCAGTACCGGCTGGCCGAACTCAAGCGCCAGTCAGACGCCCTGCTGGCAGGGGTGGATGCACTGCTTCTGCCCACAGCACCGGGGATCTACACCCGCGATGCGGTGCGCAACGATCCCATCACCCTGAACAGCCAGCTGGGTACCTGGACCAACTTCGTCAATCTCTTGGACTTGTGTGCCCTGGCATTACCCGGCGGCTTTCGTGATGACGGCTTGCCTGGTGGGATCACTCTGATCGCTCCGGCCTGGCACGACCATGCCCTGGCTGAATTCGGACAACGCTGGCAACAACACCAGCCCTGGCAGGCCGGCGCCACTGGACAGGATCTGCCGGCGCCGAAAAACGCAGCCGCCCCCGAGGATGACCACACCATCACCGTCGCTGTGGTCGGTGCTCACCTCACCGGCATGCCACTCAACAGCCAACTCACCGAGCGTGACGCAGTGCTGCTGGAAGCCACCCACACCGCTCCCTGCTATCGCCTCTATGCCCTGGCCAACACGGTTCCTCCCAAACCCGGGCTGATCCGCAACGAAAAAGACGGCGGAGACAGCATTCCCATCGAACTGTGGCAAATGCCTATCGAACACTTCGGCAGCTTTGTCGGGCTGATTCCTGCACCCCTTGGCATTGGCAGCCTGGAAACCGTGGATGGCCGCTGGGTGAAAGGATTCATCTGCGAGCCCTGGGCCATCGACGACGCCACCGACATTACCGAACTGGGCGGCTGGAGAAACTACATCGCCGCGTTGAACAAGAAGGAGTCCCTCTGATGTTAACGAAAGTGCTGATCGCCAACCGGGGTGAAATTGCGGTGCGTATCTGTCGCACCCTGAAGCAGATGGGCATTGCCTCGGTGGCGGTCTATTCAGAGGCGGATCGCAACAGCCAGCACGTCAGCGTGGCGGATGAAGCGGTATCCCTGGGCGGCCAGACCGCCGCAGACAGTTATCTGAAAACCGACCTGATTCTGCAGGCCGCCAAAGACACCGGCGCCGAGGCCATTATTCCCGGCTACGGATTTCTTTCCGAAAACGCCGAGTTTGCTGAAGCCTGCGCCGCCAACGGCATCGCTTTTGTGGGCCCGACCCCGCAACAACTGCGCGAGTTCGGCCTCAAGCATGAAGCCCGTGCCATCGCCGAAAAAGCCGGCGTGCCACTGGCCCCCGGTACCGACCTTCTGCAAAGCCTGGACGACGCCAAACAGGCCGCCCTGCAGATCGGCTACCCGGTGATGCTGAAAAGCACCGCCGGCGGTGGCGGCATCGGCCTGTCCCGCTGCAACAACGAAGACGAACTGGTCGCTGCCTTTGAGTCGGTAAAGCGGCTCGGGGAAAGTTTCTTTTCTGACAGCGGCGTTTTTATCGAACGTTTTGTGGCGCGGGCCCGCCATGTGGAAGTGCAGATCTTCGGTGACGGTAACGGTACCGTGCTGGCCCTGGGCGAGCGCGAATGTTCCCTGCAGCGTCGCAACCAGAAAGTGGTGGAAGAAACCCCGGCGCCCAATCTGCCACAGGCGACCCGGGAAAAACTGCACGCCAGTGCGGTGCGGCTGGGCCAGACCGTGAAATACCGCTCTGCGGGCACGGTGGAATACATTTACGACGATGAGCGCGACGAATTCTATTTCCTGGAAGTGAATACCCGCCTGCAGGTGGAGCACGGCGTCACCGAATCCGTCTTCGGCGTGGACCTGGTGCAGTGGATGTTGCAACTGGCCGGCGGCGAACGCCCGCCACTGGATGACAGCTACACCAGCCAGGGGTCTTCCATGGAAGTGCGCATCTACGCCGAAGATGCGCTGAAAGATTTCCAGCCCAGCCCGGGCGAACTCACCGAGGTGCGCTTCCCGGACAATATCCGCCTGGATGGCTGGGTGGACACCGGCACCGTGGTCAGCCCCCACTATGATCCCATGCTGGCCAAAGTCATCGTCCATGGCAGTGATCGTGCCGACGCCCTGAAGAAGATGCAGACCGCCCTGGCACAAACCCGCCTCTCGGGCATCGCCACCAACCTGGACTATCTGCGCCAGATTCTGCGCGACGACAATGTCATTGCCGGCACCGTTTCCACTCGCTATCTGGAAACCTTTACCTATACGCCCAGGGCCTTCGACGTTGTCGAGCCAGGCACCTACACCACGGTGCAGGATTATCCTGGCCGGGCCGGCTACTGGGATATCGGTGTACCGCCGTCCGGGCCCATGGACGACTTTGCCTTTCGTCTGGCCAATCGCATCGTCGGCAACCATGACAGCGCCGCCGGCCTGGAAGCCACCCTGGTGGGGCCCTCGCTCACCTTCCATTGCGATACCGTGGTAGCACTTACCGGTGCGCCCTGCCCGGCGCAACTGGATGGTGTCAGCGTACCCCTGTGGGAACCCATCACCGTCAAGGCCGGCCAGACCCTCACCACCGGCAAGGTCGAAAACGGTTGCCGCACCTATATTGCCGTGCGCAACGGCATTGATGTCCCCGACTACCTGGGCAGTAAATCCACCTTCGTGCTCGGCAAGTTTGGTGGCCACGGTGGGCGCACCCTGCGCAAGGGTGACGTGTTGTCGATCTGTCAGCCGCAGCTGGAGGGGTGCCCCAACCCGGCGCCGGTGGCCGAGCCGCACCCGGTCGAAAACGGATTGATCCCGGACTACCCGCAACAATGGGACATCAAGGTGCTGTACGGCCCCCATGGGGCGCCGGATTTCTTTAGCGAAGATGCCATTGAAGAGTTCTTCAACGCCGACTGGCAGGTGCATTACAACTCCAACCGGCTGGGCATTCGCCTGGTGGGTCCGAAGCCGAGCTGGACCCGTACCGATGGCGGCGAAGCCGGGCTGCACCCGTCCAATGTTCACGACAACGAATACGCCATCGGCTCCATCAATTTCACCGGTGATTTCCCGGTCATCCTGACCAAGGATGGCCCGAGCCTTGGGGGGTTCGTCTGCCCGGTGACCATCGCCAAGGCCGAGCTGTGGAAAGTGGGCCAGTTGAAACCCGGGGACAGCATCCGCTTCTCGCCAATCAGCTTCGCCGAGGCCAAGGCCATGGAAGACGCCCAGGATGCGTCCATTGAAAACCTGGGTGTGATTCCGATGGTCAACCCGGCGGTGACCGATCACAGCCACACCTTTACCTCTTCCACCATGCTGGCGGAGATAGATGCCAACGGTCATGTACCGCGGATCGTCTACCGGCAGGCCGGCGACAAGTACATCCTTATCGAGTACGGCGACAACGTGCTCGACCTTGCCCTGCGCATGCGTGTCCATGCGCTGATGGAAAACCTGAAGGCGTCACCGGTGGAGGGCATTCTGGAATTGTCGCCGGGGGTACGCAGCCTGCAGGTCCATTACGATTCCCGCCGCCTTGATCAGGACCGCCTGGTCAACACACTGCTGGACCGTGAACAGACCATCAGCAGTGTGGACGACATGGTCGTGACTTCCCGGGTCCTGCATCTGCCCATGGCCTTCGAAGACAGCGCCACCCTGGATGCGGTCACCCGTTACCAGGAAACCATTCGCCAGGATGCCCCCTGGCTGCCCAACAACGTGGAATTCATTCGCCGCATCAACGGCCTGCAATCCACGGACCAGGTGCGCGACATTATTTTCAGTGCCAGCTATCTGGTGTTGGGCTTGGGGGATGTGTATCTGGGGGCCCCCTGTGCGGTGCCCATTGATCCGCGCCACCGCCTGATGACCTCCAAGTACAACCCGGCGCGCACCTATACCGCCGAAGGCACCGTGGGTATCGGCGGCGTCTACATGTGCATCTACGGCATGGATTCCCCCGGCGGCTACCAGCTGGTGGGTCGCACCCTGCCGATCTGGAACAAACATCTGAAGAACGCCCAGTTCCACAGTGGTGAACCCTGGTTGCTGAAGTTTTTCGATCAGGTCCGCTACTACCCGGTGAGCGAGGAAAAACTCACCGAGATGCGCGAGGCCTTCCGCCACGGCCACCTGCAGGTGGAGATCAGCGAAGAGCCCTTCAGCCTGGCCGAGCATCGCCAATTCCTGAAAAACAACGAACAGGAAATTGCCGATTTCAACGCCCGCCGCGATGTGGCCTTCCGAGAGGAAGTGGCGCGCTGGCAGGACGAAGACGCGGCAGTGGAATCCGCGCTGATGGGCAGTAAAACGGATATCGGCCAGGTAGATGGCCATCTGGTCAGCGCCGAAATCAGCGGCAATGTCTGGAAGTTGCTGGTGGAAGAAGGCTCACAGGTCAGCGAAGGCCAGCCCCTGGTGATCGTGGAAGCCATGAAGATGGAATTCGAAATCGTCGCCAATGCCAGCGGCAAGGTCACCGGTCTGCATTGCCAGCCCGGCTCCATCATCCATGCCGGGGATCCGGTGTTGGTCATCGATCCGAAAGCGGTGGCCTGAGAGGAAATGCCATGAAAGCGCATAAAGAAAAAAAATCCAGCAACCTGGCGGACCGCATCTATCAGCAGCTGAAAAGCGACATCTTCGACTTTCGCCTGATGCCCGGTGACCGCTTCAGCGAAAACGAGATTGCCGAACGCATGGGCGCCTCACGCACTCCGGTTCGTGAAGCCCTGTTCCGGCTGCAACGGGAATCCTATGTGGATGTGCTGTTCCGCAGCGGCTGGCAGGTCAAACCCTTTGACTTCGATTACTTCGAAGAACTCTACGATGTGCGCACCATTCTTGAATGTGCCGCGGTACGCAAGATCTGCGAACAGGAAAACAACTCACCCAAACTCGATGATCTGATTCGCATCTGGTGCGTGCCGGAATCGGAAAGACTGGAAGACGGCAACACTCTCAGCCGACTGGATGAGCGCTTTCACGAAATGCTGGTGGAAGCCGCCGGCAACACCGAGATGGCACGCATTCATCATGACCTGACCGAACGTCTGCGCATCATTCGCCGCCTGGATTTCACCAAGCCACCGCGTATTGATGCCACCTATCAGGAACACAGTTCCATTCTGGAAGCCATTCAGCATCGCCGCTGCGAGCAGGCGCAGATTCAGCTGCGCGCTCATATCGAAAGCTCACGCAATGAAGTGCGAAAAATAACGCTGCACATGCTTCATGAAGCCCGGATGCACAGCGGCAAGGCAGACAACGACGATTAGCAGCCAACGATTTCATTCATCGATGGGGGAATACCCATGTTACGAAAGGAAGCAGTAACGAGCGCGCTTGCCATGGCCGCTCTCATTACACCGTTATCAGCATTGAGCGCCGATATCGATCCGGAAATCTCTGTGGGGGGAGGCCTGCGCACCAGCTTTACCAGTGTGGAAAACGCAGCGCCTGACGGTGAATCCAGCTCCAGTGATTTCAATCTGGACAGTGTGCGGCTGTACATCAACGGCCAGGTCACCGACAACATCAAGATGACCGTGAACACCGAATACGACGGTGTGGAAGAAAAGGTGCGGGTGCTCGATGCCATTGCCCGGTTCGAGTATTCCGACACCTTTAACATCTGGGCCGGCCGATTCCTGCCCGCCAGTGATCGTTCCAACCTGTCCGGGCCGTACTATCTGACCACCTGGAATTTCCCGTCCGTGCAGGCCTATCCGGCCATCTTCGCCGGTCGTGACGACGGCGTCGCTTATTGGGGCCAGGCCAACGAGGGCCAGTTCAAGTGGCAGTTCTCGGTCACCGAAGGTCCGGAGGATCCGGTCCCCGCCGAGGATGACGATGATCTGCTGTACAGCGGCCGACTCACTCTCAACCTGCTCGACCCGGAACCGGGCTACTACAACTCCAGCACCTATTACGGCGAGAAGGACATTCTGGCGGTGGGTCTGGTTGGCCAGAGCCAGGGGTCTGACTCCGCCTGGAGCGTGGATGCCCTGTTCGAGAAAAACACCGGCGCCGGCACAGTGACTCTCGAAGGCGCCTATTACCAGTACGACGGGTTGGGCGGCCTGGGCGGCGACGAAAGCGAAGGCTACTTCGTGCTGGCCGGCTTCCTGTTCCCCCAGGAAATCGGTCCGGGCCGGCTGCAACCGGTGATCCGTTACACCGAGGGTGAAGTGACCGATGGCGCCGAGGGCGACATCAGCGAGTTCAATCTGAACTACATCATCAAGGGTCATAACGCCCGTATCAGTGCCGCTTACCAAGATCGTAACGACGAGCTGTTCAGCGATAACGACACCTTTGTACTGGGTCTGCAACTACAGATGTAAGTGCTACACCACAAGGAGTTTTGCCATGCAATTTTCAAACACACTGAAACGACTGACTGCAGGAATCATGCTTTCCGGCAGCCTTATCTACAGCGGCGCCGCCATGGCCGCTGACACTATCAAGGTCGGGGTGCTGCACTCCCTGTCCGGCACCATGGCCATCAGTGAATCCACCCTGAAAGACACGGTTCTGATGATGATCGAGGAGCAGAACAAGAAGGGCGGCGTGATGGGCAAGCAGCTGGAACCCGTGGTCGTTGACCCGGCCTCCAACTGGCCCCTGTTCGCCGAAAAAACCCGGGAACTGATCAGCCAGCAAGGCGTGGATGTGATCTTCGGCTGCTGGACTTCCGTGTCTCGCAAGTCCGTGCTGCCAGTGGTGGAAGAACTCAACGGCCTGCTGTTCTACCCGGTGCAATACGAGGGTGAAGAGTCGTCCAAGAATGTGTTCTACACCGGGGCCGCCCCCAACCAGCAGGCCATCCCCGCGGTCAACTACCTGATCAACGAACTGGGTGTGGAGCGCTTCGTGCTGGCTGGTACCGATTATGTGTACCCGCGCACCACCAACAAGATCCTGGAAGCCTACCTGAAGTCCAAGGGCGTGGCCGACAAGGACATCATGATCAACTACACCCCGTTCGGGCATTCCGACTGGCAGTCCATTGTCAGCGACATCAAGGCCTTCGGTAACCAGGGCAAGAAAACCGCGGTGGTCTCCACCATTAACGGCGATGCCAACGTGCCCTTCTACAAGGAACTGGGCAACCAGGGCGTCAGCGCCCAGGACATTCCCGTGGTGGCCTTCTCCGTGGGTGAAGAGGAATTGTCCGGCATCGACACCGGCCCGCTGGTGGGTCATCTGGCCGCCTGGAACTACTTCCAGAGTGTCTACAACGACGCCAACGATGCCTTCATCGCCCAGTGGCACGACTTTACCCAGGACGACAAACGGGTCACCAACGATCCCATGGAAGCCACCTATATCGGTTTCAACATGTGGGTGAAGGCCGTAGAAAAAGCCCAATCCACGGACACGGATAAAGTGGCGGAAGCCATGATCGGCATGGAAACCCCGAACCTGACCGGCGGCACCGCGGTGATGAACGAAAACCACCATCTGTCCAAGCCGGTGCTGATCGGCGAAATCCAGGATGACGGCCAGTTCGCCGTGGTCTGGGAAACCGACGGTCTGGTGAAAGGGGATGCCTGGTCCGATTACCTGCCCGGCTCCAAGGATCTGATTTCCGACTGGAGCGCGCCGACGAAATGCGGCAACTACAACACCAAGACCCAGCAGTGCCTTGGCAGCAAAGCCATGCAGTAAACGATCCGACCCTCTCCGGTTATCCGTGTGCGCTAACGCGCACGCTGGTAACCGGCTTTTTTCGATACACCCAGTCTGTAAGGAGCCCACTATGGGTCACGCTATTGGCCGGTTTTTGACAACCCTGCTGCTGGCAGCGTTGTGCAATACGGTGCTGGCCGACCTGGCCACAGACACAGGCCCGGCCCCAGGCCCCGGCCTCCACGATATTCTCAACCAGTTGGCCAGCCGCAGCTTTGACGACAAGGAAGCGGCCATTCGCCAACTGGCCGAGCAGGACCACCCGCGCGTGGTGCCTTTGCTCAATGCCCTGATGAACCGCGACCTGGTGCAACACCGGGACAGCGGCGCCATTTTACTGGGTCGCAAGAACAGTGACGGCTGGCTGCTGCTGGATCCCGTCAGCGAAGCCGAACAACAACAGGTGGGATCACGGGATGCCCGCCCGGTGGTGATCAATAACCGCCTGCGTACCGTCATCAATAATCAGCTGGCCCTGCGCGACCTGGCCAGCCCGGACAGCGAGCAACGCTATCAGGCCGCCGGCCAGCTGATCGGTAATGCCGACCCGGAAATGCTCTCGGCACTGACAGCCCGCCGGGCCAAGGAAACCGTTGCCCGGGTACAGGACCGTATTGATGTAGCCCTGAACATTGCCACCCTGGACAACGACGATCTGGCCGCCCGCCTGAATGCCATAGACGCACTGGCCGACAGTCTGCATCCTGCGGCCAAGAACGCCCTGCGCGACCGGGTGGCTGCCAGCGACAACCCGGCGGAAGTGCGCGCGGCGGAAAAGGCGCTGGCCCGCATCGAAGCCCGCATCGAACGCTACCAGACCGCCGACACCCTGTTCTTCGGCCTCAGCCTGGGCTCGGTATTGTTGCTGGCTGCGATCGGCCTGGCCATCACCTTCGGGGTGATGGGGGTGATCAACATGGCCCACGGCGAACTGATCATGATCGGCGCCTACACCACCTATGTGATTCAGCAGCTGTTGCCCAACAGTCACGAATGGTCGCTGCTGATCGCCATTCCTGCCGCCTTTATGGTGTCGGCCCTGGTGGGCATTCTGATTGAGCGGTTTGTGATCCGTTTCCTGTATGGCCGTCCCCTGGAAACCTTGCTCGCCACCTTCGGGGTGAGCCTGATTCTGCAGCAGGCGGTGCGGGTGATTTTCTCGCCCCTGAATCGCACCGTGGTGACACCGGAATGGATGAGTGGCGCACTGGAAATCAACCCGGTGTTCTCACTGACCTATAACCGCCTCTACATCATTTTCTTTGCCCTGGCCGTGTTTCTGGCCCTGCTCACGCTGCTGAAGAAAACCCGCCTGGGCCTGCAGGTCAGAGCTGTCAGTCAGAACCGGACCACCGCCCGCGCCATGGGGATTCGTAGCGAGCGGGTCAATGCGATCACTTTCGGCCTGGGTTCCGGTATCGCCGGTATCGCCGGGGTGGCCCTGGCACAGCTCACCAATGTGGGGCCCAACCTGGGTCAGAGCTACATCATCGATTCCTTCATGGTGGTGGTGTTCGGCGGTGTCGGCAATCTGTGGGGCACTCTCACCGCCGCCTTCAGCCTGGGGATCGCCAACAAGCTGCTGGAGCCCATGGCCGGAGCCGTGCTGGCAAAAATCATCGTGCTGATCTTCATCATCCTGTTTATCCAGCGCAAACCACGGGGTCTGTTCCCGCAACGTGGCCGGGCCGCGGAGGAGTAATATGCGAGACTCAACCTTCAAAAGTGCCTTCAGTGATCGCACCGCGAAAACCTTTATGGGCGTCCTGCTGGGCGCCACCCTGGTGGTGACCCTGCTCAACCAGTTTTTCCCGCCGGACTCGTCACTGCATGTGAGCGCCTACACCGTCACCCTGCTGGGCAAGTACCTGTGTTACGCCCTGCTGGCCCTGTCGCTGGATCTGGTGTGGGGTTACTGCGGCATTCTCAGCCTGGGTCATGGGGCCTTCTTTGCCCTGGGTGGCTATGCCATGGGCATGTACCTGATGCGCCAGATCGGCGACCGGGGCGTGTACGGCAATCCGGAGTTGCCCGACTTCATGGTGTTCCTCAACTGGAGCGAGCTGCCCTGGTACTGGCAGGGCTTCGATCAGTTCTGGTTTGCCGCCCTGATGATCCTGCTGGTCCCCGGCCTGCTGGCCTTCGTATTCGGCTGGCTGGCATTTCGTTCCCGGGTTACCGGCGTCTATCTGTCGATCATCACCCAGGCACTCACCTATGCCCTGATGCTGGCCTTCTTCCGCAACGAACTGGGCTTCGGCGGCAACAACGGTCTTACCGACTTCAAGGAACTGCTGGGCTTTTCCCTGCAGTCCGACAGCACACGTGTGGGCCTGCTGATCGCCACCGCCCTCTCTCTGGCCATGGCCTTTGTGCTGTGCCGCTGGATCACCGGCAGCAAACTGGGCCGGGTGGTCATGGCGGTGAGGGATGCGGAATCCCGGGCCCGTTTTGTGGGTTACCGTACCGAACATTACAAACTGTGGATCTTCACCGTCAGCGCCATTCTGGCCGGCATTGCCGGGGCGCTCTATGTACCCCAGGTGGGCATCATCAATCCGGGAGAATTCTCGCCGCTCAATTCCATCGAGCTGGTGGTCTGGGTAGCGGTAGGCGGACGCGCCACCCTATATGGCGCGGTGATCGGCGCCATCCTGGTCAACTACGGCAAGACCGTTTTCACCGGCGTTATGCCCGAGGCCTGGCTGTTTGCCCTGGGCGGGCTGTTCGTGGCGGTTACCGTGTTTCTGCCCCAGGGTCTGGTGGGCCTGGTCAGCCAGAGATGGGCGGCCCTGCGCAAACAATTCCCGCCAAAGAATACCAATAACGACACCCTCACCCCGGCAGAAGGAGAGGCTCCATGAGCGCACTGGATAACCTGCGCGACACCTTTCGCCGCGACCAGGTCTTCGATTTCATGCGCCAGGGCACCCGTGCCGTGGCGCCCGGTCAGCTGGATTCCGGTAGTGGCAAGAACATTCTCTATCTGGAAGATATCACCGTCAGTTTTGACGGCTTCAAGGCCCTCAATGATCTGACCCTGTACATCCAGACCGGCGAGCTGCGCTGCATCATCGGCCCCAACGGCGCGGGCAAATCCACCATGATGGACGTGATCACCGGCAAGACCCGGCCGGATAGCGGCACCTGTTTTTTCGGTCAGACCCTGGACCTGACTGCCATGAGCGAAACCGACATCGCCATGGCCGGCATCGGTCGAAAATTTCAGAAACCCACCGTGTTCCCCGAACACACCGCCTTTGAAAACCTGGAGCTGGCCATGAACGGTCCCAGGGGGCCCTGGCATTCCCTGTTCACCCGATTAAGCGGTGAACAGACAAGCTGGATCGAGGACACTCTGGCCACCGTGGGTCTGCTTGAAGACCGACACAAGGTGGCGGGCCTGCTGTCCCACGGTCAGAAGCAGTGGCTGGAAATCGGCATGGTGCTGATGCAGAAACCACAACTGCTACTGGTGGATGAACCCATCGCCGGGATGACCCGCCAGGAAGTGGAACGCACCGGCGAACTTCTGAAAAGCCTGGCCGGCAAACACTCGGTGGTTGTCGTCGAACACGACATGGAATTCATCCGCTCCATCGCCAGCACCGTCACCGTTCTGCACCAGGGCAGCGTACTGGCGGAAGGCACCATGGAGCAGGTGCAGAATGATCCCAAAGTCATCGAAGTGTATCTCGGGGAATAACAGACAACTGTAGGAGCGGCGCTCCTACAGCGACTTCGAAATACTGTTACGGAGTTAACACCGTGCTGAAACTGAACAACGTCAACCAGTACTATGGCGAATCCCACACCCTCTGGGATCTGGATTTGGGGCTAACCCAGGGCGAATGCCTGTGCGTCATGGGCCGCAACGGTGTGGGCAAGACCACCCTGCTGAAAACCATCATGGGGCTGTTACCGGTGAAAAGCGGCAGCATTGAATTCAACGGGCTCGATTATGCCAAACAAGCGGCGGAAGAACGGGCCCGTGCGGGAATCGGTTATGTGCCCCAGGGGCGGGAAATCTTTCCGCTACTCACCGTGGAGGAGAACCTGGAAACCGGCCTGCAGGCCCGCCCGGATCGCAGCAGGAAAATCCCGGATCGCATCTACGAGCTGTTCCCGGTACTCCATGAAATGCGCAACCGCCGCGGCGGTGATCTCTCCGGCGGACAGCAACAACAACTGGCCATCGGCCGTGCCCTGGCGCTGGACCCAAAACTGCTGATACTTGATGAACCCACCGAAGGGATTCAGCCCAATATCGTCGACATGATCGGCCGGGTGATTAAAACCCTGAACAAGGAAGAAGGCCTCACCGTATTACTGGTGGAGCAGAAGCTGCACTTCGCCCGTGCCACCGCCGACCGTTTTGCCATTCTCGACCGTGGCAGCAAGGTGGCGGAAGGTGAGATGGGCGAGTTGGATGATACCTTGATCAAGAGCTATCTGACCGTTTGATCATCAACACTTCCCGTCTGCCGTAGGAGCGTCGCTGGCGGCGCGATTCCATAGGTTGATATCGCGCCGCCAGCCACGCTCCTGCAGACAAAGACGGGTTGCTCCTGTGCGTCGATACCCTAGTCAGCTTACACTGGCCGCCTTGCACACTGACAGGCGACCGCAATGCTCCACCGCTTGACCCAACTCTTTCCACTCTGGGCCCTGCTGTTTTCCCTGCTGGCGTACTGGCAACCTGCCCTGCTGGTGGGCGGCAAGGGGGCTATTGTGCCGTTACTGATGCTGATCATGTTCGGCATGGGCCTGTCGCTGACCTGGGAGGATTTCCAGCGGGTGCTGCGCCAGCCGGGCATCATCGGCCTGGGCCTGTTGCTGCAGTTCAGCCTGATGCCACTGCTCGCCTTTGCCATCGGCATCACCCTGCAGCTCCCCCAGGAATTACTGGTGGGGCTGGTGCTGGTGGGCGCCTGCCCCGGCGGCACCGCCTCCAACGTGATCGCCTATCTGGC